>NZ_JBHYUU010000087.1:0-32976 GCF_042749955.1 Kitasatospora sp. NPDC059462
CACCCCCTCAGCGGCGGCCTAGACAGCCGCAAACAAGTCAAAAGGGGTCAGGATTGACCGACCCGAAAGGGGTCCAGGTTCAGCGACCGCCGACATTAGGTCGCGAGCCCTTGAGGACCTACCGTGGGGCATCCGGACGGGACATTCCCTCTGTTCGCTCTGGCGACCATCGTGCTTTTTAGGTCGCGAGCCGCAAAGGCGCTAGCGTCCTGCCGGTCAGTCGCCGGGATATCCCCGATCAGAGCGTTCGCCTCTTTTTAGGTCGCGAGCCTTTGATTCGGTAGCTTCGGCGGCATCGAGCGAATTCCACCTATCCGCCCCAGGGGACAGTCATGCCCTTTTCGAGATTACGAGCGCGGCTCGCTGCCGCTCCCGCCGGGCCGCCCCTCCACAGGAGGGCGGGCCCCTCACCCCGCGCTCGGTCGCATGATCCGACAGGAGACCTCATCATCCGCTCCCTCACCGTACGGACGCCGAATCCCAGCCCCCGGCCTCCGGACGCCTCCGCCGCCGCTCCGGCGGGAGGTGGCGCTCTGGAGACGCGATGAGCATGAAGAAGGTGGTCGGCCTCGGCACGGCCGGCCTCCTGCTCACCCCGTTCGCCATCGCCTTCCCCGCGCTGGCGGTGGCCTCGAACAACGAAGCCACCAAGGCCGCCGACACCCCCGGCACGTGCACGTCCAACCCCGGTCCACAGGCTGTGGACACCGCCGCCGTCGCCACCCAGGTCAAGCAGATCCTGAGCGGGGTCGCGGGACCGGCCAGCCCGGTCGCCGGCCTGGAGGCCCCGAACGTCCAGATCCCCAACGCGAAGACGATCGTGGCGACCGGCGCCGCGATGAAGGTCTCCGCGCGCGGCCAGACCATCGCGCTGGCAACCGCCTTGCAGGAGTCCGGACTTCGCAATCTGAGCTCCGGCGACCGCGATTCGCTCGGCCTCTTCCAGCAGCGCCCGTCGCAGGGTTGGGGAACGGCCGAACAGATCCAGGATCCGGTGTACGCCTCCACCGCCTTCTACAAGGCTCTGCTCGACGTCTCCGGCTGGGAACAGCTGCCGCTCACCGTGGCCGCGCAGAAGGTCCAGAAGTCGGGCTTTCCCGACGCGTACGCGAAATGGGAGAGCCTGGCGAGCGCCCTTCAGCAGGCCATCTCCCAGACGCTGCCTGGAGGTTCGGGCACGGGCGGCTCCCCGTCCCCGACCGCACCCCCCGCGCCGTCGCCCACGCCTTCGCTCACTTCGGGCGGGTGCGGAACCGGTGCGGGTACGGGGACAGACTGGGGCACCATCCCCCCAGGCGTCCTGCCCGCCGGCTACCAGATCCCCACCGATGTGCCGCCCGCCGTCCAGAGCGCGATCAAGTTCGCGCTCGGCCAGCTGGGGACGCCGTACCAGTGGGGCGGCGAGTGCACCGCGCCGCACGGGCCGGACCCCATGGGCCGCTGCGACTGCTCCAGTTTGACCCAGCAGGCGTACAAGGCCGGCGGCGTCACCCTGACGCGCACGACCTACACCCAGGTCAACGAGGGCACCGCCGTCGCGGTGGACGCCCTGCGCCCCGGCGACCTGCTGTTCACCCGGCCCGGCCCGCAGGGCCCCGAACACGTGGGCATGTACATCGGCCAGGGCCTCGTGGTGCACGCGCCGAAGACGAACGACGTGGTCAAGATCTCCACGCTCGACTCCTGGAAGGCGGACATCATCGCCGCCCGCCGCGTCGCCACCTGACGGCAACTGCCGTCCACCTCAGCGCACTTCGCGCATTCTACCCCCTCCCCGCGCGGCCCGGCCGCGCACCTTTCCACCCCTCTAACCGTGGAGTGTGATTGCTCACCTACCTCGCCGATTCCGCCGTCAAGGCCCAGCAGCTGGCCTTCGACCCCGGCATCACGCCCAGCCAGGGCGGCCTCCCCGGCCTGGACGTCCTCAAGTCCACCGTCGGCAGCATCAATCTCTTCTCCATCATCGCGGTGGTCGGTGCCCTGTGCGTCAGCGGCATCGTCTGGGCCTGGGGCCACCACACGGGATCGCACGGCAGCGAACAGAAGGGCAAGCAGGGCGCGCTCGTAGCGGCCGGCGCGGCCCTTCTGCTGGGCGCCGCGAACGGGATTGTGTCGTTCTTCTCGGCGGTTGGGACGAACGTCCACTGATGCTCAAGTCGTCCTCGCCGTTCACCGGGCAGTCCGCGCTGCTGCGCCGGCTGCTGATCGGCCTGGGCGTGCTCGTGGTCGTCGCCCTGCTGGTCGGGCTCACCGTCCGGCTGGCGGGCGGCGGCCACCGCACCCCGAGCGCCGCCAACTCCCCGTCTGCCGCGCCCGTTTCGCCGCATCCGGCCCCGTCCTCGCCGCACACGGGCGTCGGCCCCTCGCCCGGCCCGACTGCTGGCGCCGCCCTCGTCGTCGCCGCGCCGCCGCACACCAGCGACCCGATCGCGTTCTCGCGGGCGTTCGCCGCGGTGCTATGGAGCTACGACACCCGCGCCGCGACCCAGCCGCAGCAGCTCGCCGGCCTGCGCGCTTGGCTGACCGGTGAGAGCCAGTACGCCGACCCGGACGCGCTCGCCGCGCAGGTCCCGGACCCGACCCTGTGGGACCGGATGCACGACAACGGCCAGTTCGCCGTCGGCGAGGTCGCCGAAGCGCACCTGCCCTCCGCGTGGCAACAGGCCATCGGCAAGGACCCCTCACAGCTGACCGTCGCCTACATCTACGCGGTCACCGTCACCGGCAAGCAGACCGTCACCTGGCGCGACGGCGGCCGGGGCGCCGAGGACCGCTCCATCACCCTGGCCGTGCAGTGCCGGCCCGGCCGCGACTGCGCGCTGGCCTCCATCGCCCCCACCGTCTACCCCTGACCTTTCCCACCGGTCCCAATCTGAGGAGCTGAACGCCCCATCGGTTTCTGCGACTTGCCCGGCTCCGGCCTGCTCTGCGACGTCATCGTCGGCGGCGTCAGCGACTCGATCACCGACTCCATCGGCAAGTGGATCGCGAAGAGTTGCGGCGACCTCGCCAAGAGCTCCGTCGACCTCGCCTCCCGCGCCGTCGACAAGACCACCAGCATCGACCTGTCGGCCGACTGGTTCCGCACCAACTACGCCACCATCTTGCCGATCGCGCTGACCATGCTGGTGATGACCTTCATCTTCCAGCTGATCAGGGCTGCCTGGCGCAGGGACGGCCAAGCCCTCGGCCAGGCCGTCACCGGCACCGTGAGCGCCACGATCTTCGCGATGTGCGCGATCACCTTCACCGGCGTCGCCATCGCCATCGTGGACGCCCTCTCACGCGGGCTGTTCCAGATCGCCAACACCAACATGGACGACGCCGTACGGCGGATCGTCAGGGTGTCGATGATCAGCATCACGTCACCGCTCGGCTGGGCCATCCCCGCGCTGGTCGCGCTCGGCTGCGCAGCCGGAGCGATCCTCTACTGGGGAGCGATGGTCCTGCGCAAGGTCACGGTCCTCGTGCTCGTTGTGCTCGCGCCGTTCGCGGCGGCCGGCGGCGCCTGGGAGCCGACACGAGACTGGCGGCGCCGGTGGGTCGAGGCCACCGCGACCGTCGTCTTCAGCAAGCTGATCATGACGGTGATCATGCTGGTCGGTGTCTCCGCGCTCGGCGAGAGCAACACCAAGGACGGCGTGCAGGCGCTGAGCGACATCATCGCCGGCCTGGTCATCATGTGCCTCGTCTTGCTCAGCCCGATGGCGATCTACAAGTTCGTGCACTGGGCCGGTGACGGCGGGCAGAGCCACGATCTGCACCGTTCGACCGCAGCCGGTCTGCAGGCCGGCGCGGCCACCGCGAAGAAGGGCGCCCAGATGGCCGCCACCGCCTCCACCGGCGGCGCGGGCGGCGCGGCGATGGGCGCAGGCGGCGGGGGCGGCGCGGCGATGGGCGGCGCAGCCCCGCAGGGCCCGGCGCAGGTTCCTGGCCAGGACAGCCCGGCCGGGGGTGGTACGTCCGACTCCGGTGCCGGTGGTGGTGGCTCGCCGCAGAGCACCTTCCGCTTCCCCGGCACGTCCTCCGGCAGCGGCAGCGGCGGCGACGCGATCGACCAGGCCCTGATCACCCGGCGCGGCGCCCGCAGCGGTGGCGACCAGGGGCAGCCTCTGATCTCCCGCGCCCCGGCCACCGGCCAGCAGGGCGGCGCCACACCCTCCGAGGGATCAACCGCGAAGAGCGGCAGTGCAGTTACCGCTGCCTCCGCAGCTGGCGGGGCCGGCGCTCCGCAGATCGTCATGGGTGCTGCGCGCACCGCCCCCGGCAGCGGGGCACCGACGGCCGGCGCCCCGCCCGCCTCCGCCACCGGGCCCGCCTCCGCGCCGAGCGCCCCGGTCGCTTCCTCCGCTCCGCCCACCACCTGACATCCGCCGGCCGGGGCCTGCCCCTCTTCCGGGGCCCCGGCCGGTCCCCGCCCTCACCGAAAGAGTCGCCCCTGTCGGCCTTCGAACTCCCGACCGTCCGGTTCCCCAGCCGATCCCGCCGCGGCGTGCTGCTCGGGCTCAGTGTCGCCCAGCTCGCCGTCGTCGGCACGGCCGGCGCCCTGCTCCTGGTGACCATGGTCGCCACCGGACTGGGCGGCGCCGCCCTGGCCACCCCTCTCTGGGCCCTGGCCGCCGCCCTCGTCCTCGTCCGCGTCCACAGCCGCTCCATCGCCGATTGGTCCCCTATCGCCATCCGCTACTACCTGCGCCGCGCCAAGGGCCAGCTCGTCTGGCTCGCCCGTCCCGCCACCCGGCCCCGCCGTGACGGCCTCCTCCATCTGCCCGGCACCGAGGCGAGCCTGCGCGCCGTCACCGCGCCGGACGGCACGCTCGGCGCGGTCCACGACCCGCAGAAGAACACCCTCACCTCCGTCATCCGCGTCACCAGCAGGGCGTTCGCCCTGCTCGACCCGCCCACCCAGAGCTCCAACGTGAGCGCTTGGGGCCGGTGCCTGGCCTCGCTCGCCCGCACCGGCTACATCACCACCGTGCAGGTCATCGAGCGCACCGTGCCCGACAGCGGGGACGCCCTGCAGCGCTACTGGGCCGAGAACGGCCGCCCCGACGCGACGGTCGCGGGCCCCGTCTACGAGGAGCTGCTCGCCGCCGCGGGACCGACCGCGGCGCCGCACGAGAGCTACATCGCGGTGAGCCTCGACCTCAAGGCGGCCCGCCGCCTCATCGGTGAGGCCGGCGGCGGCCTGACCGGCGCCTTCGCAGTGCTCGCCCAGCTCGTTCCTGGGTTCGAGCAGTCTCTGCGGAACGCCGGTCTGAACCCCGGTGGTTGGCTGACCACTGGGGAGACCGCCGCCGTGATCCGCAGCGCCTACGACCCGAAGGCCCTCGCCCACCTCGAGCAGTGGTCCGAGACCGGTCAGCCCACCGCCAACCCGGCCGCCGCCGGACCCGTCGTCGTCGTCGAGGAGCCCACCCGCCTGACCACCGACACCGCCTGCCACGCGGTGTTCTGGATCGAGCAGTGGCCGCGCAGCGAAGTCGCCCACGGCTTCCTGCACCCGTTGGTGTTCGCCGGCGGCGCCCGCCGCACCCTGTCCCTCACCTACGGCCCGCAGTCCCTCGACGCCGCGCTCAAGGCGGTGCAGCGCACCAAGGCCAGCATCATCGCCGACGCCGCCGAGCGCGTCCGCAAGGGCCAGGTCGACTCCGAGGCCGACAGCATGGAGTACGCGGACGCCAAGCAGCACGAGCGCGAGCTGATCAGCGGCCACGCCGACGTCGACCTGACCGGCATGGTGGTCGTCTCGGCCGACACCCCCGAGGAACTGCGCCGTGCCTGCGCCTCCATCGAGACCGCCTCCGCCGGAACCGGCCTGGACACGCGGCTCCTGCGCTGGCAGCAGGCCGAAGCCTTCGCCCAGGCCGCTCTGCCGCTCGCGCGCACCTGACGGGAGGCCCCGCCGTGCACCACCCGCCCACCGGCGACCACCATCGTCTGCTGCGGTTCGCGACCGCCGGCCTCGACGTCCACCACCACACCGCGCTGCCCGAGCAGGAGCCCGTCTCCCGTGCCGAGTTGGACGCCCTACACGCCCACTGCGTCGCGCTGTTCGCGCTGCTCGACACCCACACCGGCACCGCCAGGCCCCACGCCCCGGCCGAGGCCGACCACCTCCACGCCGCCCGCATCCGCGTCTGGCAGACCTGCGAAGCGCTCCACGGCGCCTACCACCGCGCCCCGCGCGCCGACGGCCGCCGCCCCACCCGCGAGGCGTGCGCGCTGCGGTTGCCGGAAGGCGCACCGGACATGGCGATCTGCCAGCGCCACACCACCACCGCCGGGCGCGTGCGCCGCATCGCCACCCCCTCCGAGCTGCGCGGTACCCCCACCGCCTCCTCCCGCACCTGATCTGGAGAAACGTTCCTGCGCTCCGCCAGTGCCACCCCCCTGTTCACCCCGGCCCGCTCAGACCGCGCCGCGCGCCGCCAGGCCAAGCGCGACCTCGCCTCCGCCCGCCGCACCGCCCGCGACGCCGGCCAGCCCCACCGCCCGAAGGACCGGCGCGAGGAGAACGCCGAACTCCTCCCCGCCTACCCAGCCTCCGGCCGCCCCGGCCCGGCTTCCCTGCGCGGCGGCAAGCTGCGGCTTCCGGCACACCGGATGACTACCGCCACCGCCAGCGCGGCGTACCCCTTCCTCGCCGAAGGCGGCCTCGGCTCCTCCGGCGTCCTCATCGGCCGCGATGTCCACGCGGAGGCGTCTTTCGTCTTCGACCCCTTCGCCTTGTACGGGAAAGTCGAGAACTTCACCAACCCGAACTGCTTGATCGCCGGCGTCATCGGCCAGGGAAAGTCGGCACTCGCAAAGTCAATTGCTTTGAGGAGCACGGCATTTGGCTACCGCGTGTATGTGCCGTGCGATCCTAAGGGTGAGTGGACGTCCGTCTCGCAGGCGATCGGCGGGACCACCATCGCGCTGGGACCGGGACTGCCCGGCAAGCTCAACCCGTTGGACGCCCCGCCCCCGCCGGCGGGAGTGGACCCGGCCGACTGGGCAGGCGAGGTCCGCAAGCGCCGGCTTCTGCTTCTCGGCTCGCTGGCGCGCACCGTGCTGCACCGGGATCTACACCCGATGGAGTACACCGCTCTCGATGTCGCCCTGGACGCGGTCGTCACCCGCACCGACCAGACCGGCCAGGTTCCGCTGCTCGGCGACGTCGCCGCCGTCCTCGGGCAGCCGGCCGTCCTGGACGCCGCGCTCGGCGACCCCACCCGCCGGGTCGGCGCCGCCGCCCTGGACCTCGCCCACGCGCTGCGCCGACTGATCAACGGTGATCTCGCCGGGATGTTCGACGCCCCGTCGACCGCGGTCTTCAACCCGCGCAGTCCGATGCTGACGATCGACCTGTCCAGGCTCGGATCCACTGGCGACGACACGGCGCTGGTGCTGGCGATGACGTGTGCGTCGGCATGGATGGAGGCCGCACTCAGCGATCCGCAGGGTGGCCGCAGGTGGGTGATCTACGACGAGGCGTGGCGCGTCATGCGGCACGAGGCCCTGCTCCAACGCATGCAGGCGCAGTGGAAGCTCTCCCGCGGGCTGGGCATCGCCAACATGTTGATCATCCACCGGCTCAGCGACCTGCTCAGCGCCGGCGACGCTGGCTCGCGCACCCGCGCCCTGGCCGAGGGCCTGCTGACCGACTGCGCGACCCGCGTGATCTACCGCCAGGAAGCTGACCAGCTGGCCGCCACCGCCGGCCTGCTGGGCCTGAGCGGTGTCGAGACCGCCGCCATCGCCCAGCTGGGCAAGGGCCGAGGACTGTGGCGGGTAGCCGGCCGGAGCTTCATCGTTCAACATCTGCTCCACCGAGCCGAGTTGAGCCTCTTCGACACCGACGCGCGGATGCACGAGAGCCGGACGGCGGCATGAGCGCCACCACGTGAGCGCGGACACGCACCAGGGCGACGCCTCCGGCCCGGGCGGGGTCGACCGCGACTCCATCGTCGCACAATCCGGCCTCTTCGTGGCCGCAACTCCGGAACCACGCCGAGGACTTCTTCCGCCGGCTGGTGACGGACGGCCGCTCGCCGCGCGCCGTGCCCACTCAAGTCGACCATTCAGGAGCCGTTCATCGCCCACGTCACCGTCGCCCACCTGCCCGACCGCGGCACCGTCGTCGCCGACCCGCCCGACCGGCGCAGCGCGTACTGGCTCGAACAGGCCGGCCTGGTGCGCGACGACGCCCTGCAGCTGCACCGCATCCGCCGGGACACCGACGCCTCGACCGCGCGGCGGCAGATCCTGGAGGCCGAGCGGCTGGTCACCGCCGCCGGCTACGGCTTCACCCGGGTGTACAGCGCGGACGACCAGCGCCGCCGCGTCGAAGCAGTGCCGCCCCAGTGGCGCTCGGATACGGCGGAGCCGCGGACCCTGGGCGACCGCACCGCCTGGGTGCACCTGGTCAGCGACGACCTCGACAACGGCCACCTCGTGCTCCACGCCCACCACCGGGCTCCCGAAGGCGCGCTCGAGATGCTCGTCGACTACCCGGGCGCCGGGGAGGCGGCGGTGTTCTACACGGAGCCGGGCAGCAGGCACTACGGGCGAGCCCGCCACCCCGACCTGGAGGCCGCCCGCGAGGCGTGGGTCTCCCTGGGGTACGCGGCCGACCCGCCCGAGCCCGGCCTCCGGCGGGCCGCCGCCCGGCAATCGTCCCCAGCGCTGCTCGGCCGCGCCCCCGGTCCGATCCCTCCCTGGGCTCCGCGCCATGTCGCACAGATGCATCAACACGGCCGCATCCCGCCCCCGTTCTGACCCACTCTTGCCAACTCGCCCAACTCGCCTACCCCTTGGAGACACATGCCGCCCATGACGCTCACCCGCCAGGACGCCCGCCTGGAGGCTGCCCTCGGCCAGAGCCTCACCTCCCTCGTCGCCAACGAGGCGCGGGCCGACGCGGCCACCTGCCGCGCGATCGAGGCGCACCGCGCACTGGTCGCGGCCGAGACCGCGCTGTCCTTCCAGCGGGTCCGGCTGATCAACATCGCCGCCGCCAAGCGCCGGGTCGACGACAACGTCCTCGACGAGCTGGACGCGCAGCTGGAACGCCTGGAGGTGGCGGCCGAGGAGCGCGACGCGCTGGAGGCCGACCTCGTGCAGCTCCTTCAGGAGCGCGAGGAAGAAGCGAAGCGGCAGGCCGGCCAGGGCGCCGCAGCGCCCGCAGCCGCTCCGGTTCCCGTCGTGGTCGTGCAGGGCGCGGCCCGCCGCCGCTGACCCGGAGCCCTGCGATGTCCGTCCCCATGGAGGCCGGCGCCACCGGCTCAGTCGCGTTCGGCTGGACCTTCGACCGCGGTGAGTTCGCCGTGCTGAGCAGCCGGGCGCCGCAGAAGGCTCGCGCCGTCCTCGACGAAGCGGAATTCTGCTACTGGGCCGACGAGTTGAACGGCTGGCACCAGCCCCCGAGCGTCGACTCGGACGAGCAGATCCGCAATGCCGCCCGCGCGGTCGACCAGCTGGTCAAGGCTCGGATTCCGGTCGCCAACTGGCACCACCCCGAGCAGCGCAACTCCGACCTGGTCGCGCACTACCGGTGGCTCCAGGACGGCGGCCCGTTCCCGGACGCCGACCGCACGGCCGCCAAGGGCCGCGCGCTCATGGCCGACGCGCTGACCGCCGGCCTCCTCAACCCGCCAGCCCGGGCCGTCGCCGAGGAGGTGCTCTCCGGTGCCCTGGCCGTGGAGGCCATGTGCGCCTTCGAGGACGTGCAGTGGTGGCTGGCCGCCACCCCGGCCGAGGCCGACGTGCACTCGTACGTGTGGCTGCGCTACGAACCCGGCCGCGGTGAGCTCGACATCACCGACCACTTCGCCTCCTTCGCTGCTGCCGAGGCCCGGCGCGAGTGCCGGGTGACGATGCTGCGGGACACTGCCTGGCCGGTGTCCGCCCGGGCCGAGGCCGCACGTCCGTCGCACCGCCTGCGGATGTCGGCCGCCCCCTCCACACCGCCCCTTCCGCCCGGGCCAGCTCCCGGCCGGGCGCCTTCCCGCTGACCCCGTCGAGACAGCCAGCGTCGCCGTCTCGCCCTCGGCGGCGCGCGGCGCCTCCACCACTTCCGATCAGGCCCGCCCCGCGGTGCCGGTCCCACCTCCGCCGGCACCGGCCACCCGCCGCTGACCGCGTCCACCCCTGCCCCGAGGAGCAGCGCATCACCCCCGAGCACGTCTCCATCACCCGTGACCCGCAGTACGGCGTCGTCGCCGACGTCGGCCCCGATGCCTCGCCGACCGCCCACACGCTGCTCGCCCGCGCCGGGTTCCGCCAGCTCGGCGACGGGCGGCACGCCCTCGACCCGGCGACCGAGCAGAACGTCTTCCTGCACGCACGGCAGACCGTCGCCGCGCTGCGCCGTGGCGGGGTCAAGGTCAGCGCAGATGCGGCCTTCGACTACAACGAGGCGACCCGGCCCGTCCCGGACAGCCCGGCCACCCGCGCCGCCGGCCCCGGTGCCGTCGTCCAGGCCGGTGCCCCGCGCCAGCACGATGTGCACATCGGCCGCCACCCGCGGCTGGGCATCGTCGCCACCAACCCGCACGGCAACCAGCAGGCCGCCTTCGCGCTTGCCGAGGCCGGCTTCGTGCGCACCCGCGAGCACCCCAGCCTCTACGTGCTGGACGAGCCCGAGTATGAAGGCGTCCAGCGGGCCGCCACCGCTGTCTCCACGCTGCGCGGCCAGGGCCTGCGGGTCGCCTCCGATCTGGCCTTCGAACCGCTGGGCGGGCCGTACGAGAGCACCGACCCGTTCGCCACCCGGCTGATCGAGGCGATGGACCGCACCCCGCCGTCGCCATCCGCTCCGCCGCGCGCCGACCCGGCCGAGGACCCGTTCGCCACCCGCCTGTTCAAGGCCCCCGACCTCGGACCCGTCGCACCGCCGACGCCAAAGGACCCGTTCGGCACCGTCGTCCACCCGCCGGCCGGGCCGAGCCGCGACGAGCAGCGCGCCGACGCCGTGCTGCACGACCGCGTAGCGATGTCCGCCGAGATCGCCTCCCGTCTGCGGGCCATCGAGGAGCAGGTGCGCACCGACCCCGGCAGCGTCGACCTGGCCCGCGTCGAGGCGGTGATCGGCGAGGCCACCACCGTTCTCGCCGGCGCCGGCAAGGACCTCGCCGCCGTCGCCGCCGCTCCCGCCGCACCCGCTGCCCGTACGAGCGGAGCGTCCAGCCCCCCCGCCCGCGCAGCACTGGCCACCAGCGGCCGACTGCGCTCCGCCGCCGCGGTGCACGCGACCGGCGCCGCCGCCACTGCCACGTCCGCCCAGGCCGTCGACCCGCGGATCGCGTGGGCCGCCGGACACACCAACTCCCGCTGATTGAAGGAGAATTACCCTGGCCGTCAAGAAGAACTGGACCGTCGAGCATGACTGCGGACACAAGTTCGATCACGACCTGTCCGCCCGTCCCGCCGACAAGCGCGCCGGCTACGCCCGCTGGCTGGCCACCCGCTCCTGCCGCGACTGCTGGCTGGCCGAACGCAAGGAGGACACGGCCGAGCGCGAGGCGTGGATCGCGGCGCGCCGCGCCGAGGAGCAGCAGGCCGCCGCCGAGTGGGCCGCCCGCTTCGCGATGCCCCCGCTGGAGGGCCCCGAGCGCGCCATCGCGTGGGGCGAGCGCTGCCGGCACCAGCTGGTGACCGCCGCGTACGAGGCCCTGGTGGTCGAGGGCGTGGTCGGCGAGGAGGACTGGCTGGCCGTCGAGCAGCAGCTGCGCACGCTGGACAAGGCGTCCTGGTGGATCGATCAGCGTGAGAGCGTGCCGGCCGATCTGCCCGAGCTGGCCGCCGCCGCCACCAGCGCCGACCGTGTCAATGAGAACCCGAACTGACCACCGACCTGTCTGCTCGACGCCCCCAGCCCCCGAGCTTCGTCGACGTTCTCAACCGCTTCGACCTCAGCCAGGAAGAGCTCGCCCAGGCGGCGGCTTGGGCGCTGCGCAAGCTCGGCCAGCCCCTGCTCGACGACCCCGGCGAAGGCGGCCGAGACGTCCTCGCCGAGCTCGTCCCGGTCGTGAAACAGTTGACCCGCACCATCGGGCTGGTCGCCGAGGAAGCCGACTTCCAGCAGCATCCCTCCGCCTCTGGCCTGGCCCAACAGCTGTACCAGGCCAAGTGGGACAGCGACCTGCTGGGCGCCCGGCTGCAGGCAGTCGACATCCGCCTTCGCGCCATCGGCGGCGACAATCCTGCTGAGCTGGACCCCCTGCGCGCGGCCGGCGACATGCCGGAGCTCCCCGTCCTCGCCACCGAGTCGGTGGCGAGGACGGATCCGGCGGCAGGTGTGCTGGCCCTGATCGACCGGTTGAAGGGCACCGAGTCCGTCCAGGAAGCGGGTCCGCTCATCGCCGCGGTGTTCACCGCGGACACCGGTGTGCTCGCGCGCGTGCAGGAATTCGCCGAAGCGGGCGCCGAGTGGGTCCGTGACAACGCCCCCGACAGCGGCCTCGAACTGCACGACTGGCTGGACGAAGCCTCAGCAGACCTCCACCAGCTCGCCGAAACCCTCGCGGACGTCCCGGCCTACTTCACCACCCTGACGAGCGAGCACCAGCCCGCCTGCGATCGAGCGAGCGCTGCCCGCTCCACTTCGACTCTCGGGCCGATCTCAGCTCAAACCCGCCCGACCACCCCACCACCGGCAGCACCCGCGCCGCCCAACACGCCCACCCGGAGGGCCATTTGACAAACGCCGACCTCGTCCTCGCCGCCGGACACCTTCGGAAGGTGACGGAGCAGTTTGAGAAGACCTTCTCCGAGAAGGAGGCCAGGCGTCTCCTGTACGAGCTGGGCGGTACGGACGCCGGCAGTGTCTTCGGAGCGCTCAGCAGCCTGCTGGGGTCGATCGCGGTGGCCCCCTGCCACTGCAGTTCGGCACGCAAGCTGGGCCAGCAGGCTCTCGACCGGCTGTGGGATCTGCGGCACGCGATGGAGGAGACCCAGCTCGCCCTCGACGACCCGGACGACCGCACCGCATGAGCGCCGCTGCCAACCCGCGGGCCATGGCCGCGACTTCCCGCCCGCCGGCCGGGCAGCCGGCCGGTACGGCCACCAGCACCGAGTCCACGCCGGTTTCCCGGCCTCCGGCGTCGCGCCGTTCCCTGTAACCCCCACCGCCCGGAGAACGTCCTGCCCACCACCAGTTCCCCGGAACACCTCTACCTCTTCACCGTCGAGGGCTCCGACCACGGCCCCTACCCCGGACTCGCCGCACCCAGCAGGCCCGGCCAAGACCTGTGGCCCTACTGCAGCCCGGCGTTCACCCGCCAGACCGCCGAGCAGATCGTCCGTGATCTCGCCACCGATGTGGTCGCCCACGGCTGCGACCTCACCGCCCGATGGGAGCACGGCTCCCTGACCTTCGAGTGGACGCCCGGCCACGACGGCGTCGGCGGCACGGAGACCGTCGAGCCCGACGACGACGGCCTGTACGCCATCGGCGGCCTGTGGCCCTGGGACTACGAAGGCCCGCTGCCGGTGCCCGAAGCCCGGCGCCAGGCCGCGCTGGTACGCCCCTCCGCTGCCGACGTGGCCTCCGCTGCAGGCCGCCCGTCCACTCCGCCCGCTGCTGCTGCACCGGCAACTCCCGTTCGCGGACGGTGACGTGCACCCGACGATCTCCCGATACGCCTCCACCGCCGACCTTCTCGCCGCCGTCTCCGCAGCCGCCGGCCTCCACCAGGCCCGCCCCCGCCTGATCGACGCCTGGCGCCCGGTCGAGGACCTGCCCGCCCCCGAGCAGGAGGCGTTCGCGGGGGACCTGGCCGCGCACCTGCCGGCCACGGCCCACCCGGCCTCGGCTCTGCGCAACCGGCTGGTGTGGCAGTGCACCCTGCGCTCCGATCCCGACGCCGCCGCCCCCGCGGACAACCAGTTCCGCGAGACCGCTCGGCGCATCCTGGCCGCCACCGGGATCGCCTCCGAGGAGGACCCGGCCTCGTGCCGGTGGGCGCTCCTGCGCGTCGGGGACCATGAGGTCCGGCTCGTCGCCCCGCTCGCCCGGCCCGACGGCACGATCGCGGACACCGGCCGCGACCGCTCCCTGGCCCTTGCGGTGTGCCACCTCGCCCAGACCCGCAGCACCGGCCTCCACGGACGCTCGCGCGCGGCGCTGGCCGGCAGCACCGGCCACCACCCCGGGCTTCTCACCGCCCACCAGCCAGTCACCACCGCCACCGCCCGCCACGGCCGGCGCCCGTAGAAAATGGACCGCCCGATACCCGAGACCCGCACCACCAGGACCCTCGACGTTGCCAACGATGCCATCGCCCGCGCCAGCCGGGCCCTGGCCGAGATCACCGACCTCGCCCCCTTCCTGACCGCCCACGAGGCCGCCGAGGTCCTCCAGGGGCTGACGCTGATGCCCGGGACCGCCCACCAACTCGCGGGCACCATCACCGAGATCGGCCGCCAGGTCGCCCAGGAGTACGGCGAGCGCCCGCCGCTGTGGGAGCCGCTGCTCATGGAGGCCACGGCGATCTCCGCCGCCGCCTTCCGCACCGCCGCGACCTCCGACGCCATCGCCGAGGCCGCGGACGAGACCACGCGCAGCCGGGCCGCCACCACGCAGTCCCCGGCGCTGCGGGCGGCCGGCACCGGCGCCTTGGTCCACTACGCCCCGACCTCCGCCGCCCCGCCGCACCCCCGCATCGTCGAACCGCCCCACCGCTGACCCCGGAGATCCATGCCCAGCACCCCGGACGAGTTCCTCGTCCACCCCCGCTACCTGGCGGGCGCCGGGGAGATCGCCCGCGTGCTCCAGCCCGTCGTCCAGGTCCACGGCTGGCCCTACGAGAACAACCCGGCCGGCAACAGGGTCGCAGCCACCAGTCCGTGCGGCCGGATCGAGGTCCTCGCCCAGCACGCCGTCTTCCACCTGTGGAAGATCAGCGTCCGCGACAGGCCCGGCGACAACCAGCCGAGGTGGCAGGCCACCTTCACCAAGGAGACGCCCGCCGAGATCGTCGGCGCGCTCGTCCAGGCCCTGGCCGCCGACCGGTACGTGGCACCCGAGGAGATCGTCGCCGACTGGCCCGGCCACCCGAGCACCTCCTGGCGCCCCCTCCTCAAGGCCGGCTGGGCGCCGGCCGACCTGACCGCGCTTCGCATCAAGGACCCGGACACCGGTACCGTCACCGCGGCCTGGCCCGGCGCCGAGGGCGCCGTCTCTACGGTCGTCGACGGAATCCGCTTCACCTCGCCGGACGGCAAGGCAACGCTCGTCCACACTCCCAAGCCGGACCACCTCTTCGGCGAAGGCGTCGGGCCCTGGCAGATCGACGTCGCCTTCGGGCCGTCGTGGGACGACCAGTGGACGGCCATCCTGTCCGCAGCCACCCCGGTGCGGTACCTGAACATGCTCACGTCCGCCGTTGCCGACCCCGCGCCCGTCGTGCGCGCCCGTGACCAGATCAGCAGCGCCACCCGGGCCGCAGCCACCATCCGCACCGTGCCGTCGTCGAGGAACTCGAACCAGTTCCGTGTCCTTGAGGCCGAACTGGCCACGCTCAACCCCCGCCACCCGTACCAAGGACACCCGCGGCGCTGAACCAGAAAGGCGCGACCCCAATGCCCGAGCCGATCACCATCGCCAGGTTCCCCAAGAGCTACGGCACCACCGCAAGCGCCTGGACCCAGGCCCCCGACCAGGCGAGCCGCGTCCTCCTCCTGCGCGCAGGCTTCCGCGCAGACGGCTCCCCCTCCAACCCGATCTACACCGTCAAAGACGACGAAGCCCTGGGCGGGGCCAACTCCCGCATCCGGCTGGCCGAGCGGATGCTCACCGAGGCCGGATACCCGACGCAGGTCTTCCCGCCCTGGTCGGATCTCGAGCTCACCCACAGCGCGCCGTCCGCCCCGAACTGGGGCACCCTCAAGACCTATTTCGTCTCCGCGGCCTCCTACACCTACTCCGTCGAGACCCTCGACGATCTACGCGAGATGGTCGAACAGCTGACGGCCCCCGACAACAGCGTGCTGGAACGGATCACCGCGCTGCTCGACACCGCCGCCCACCGCGCGACCAGCCTGCCCGGACCCACCCCCGCCGCCCACGAGCTGGCACAGGCCCTGAGCAGCGCCAGCACGGCACTGACCGAAGCCGCACACCTAATCGCGGCAACAGCCCCTCACGCCGCTCCTGCCAGCACTCTCTCCGACCGCGCCGAGGCCGCCCGCACCTGCACCGCCGAAACGCGCCCCTCGACCAGGACAGCAGAAACGTTTCCCCACTCCACTTCGCCCACCGCACAGCGCTCCCAGGGCACCACCCCCACTCGCTGACACCCCAAACGCGCCCACCGCCTCCGGCCACCCTCCCGCCCCCACTACCTGCTCGGCTACGGCCCCCACTACCCGCCGCCGAGCACCCCGTACCCCCGCCGGCTGACCGCCCGCCGGCCTACCGGGCAGATCACCCACGTCTCGGGCTTCCGTCCCGCGGTGATCGCCGAACGCTCCCCGCCCGCTCCGGGCTCCTGCCGCTGCGCACCTCGGCCCGGCAGGCCACCACCCCTGCAAGGACCGCACTTCTGCCCGCCTCCCCCAAATCCCCTTCCACAAGCCCAGGTTCGGATGCGCTCCTCTACGCGATCCTCGCCGCCGGCATCGCGGTTGCCGTCTTCGGCTCCCTCGCCTGGCTCGGCGGCAACGCCGCCACCGCCGCGACCACCTCCGCCCCGTGGGCCCCGTACCGGCCGGCCGACGCCGCCCTGCACCCCGACCAGCTCTTCCCCCAGCTCGGCCCGCTCCTCCTGCTGATCAGCACCCGGATCGCCCCGGCGCTGATCTCCCTCGCCCTCGCCGCCACCGGCCTGCTGCTGTGGTCCAAGCGCAGCAAGCCCACCGGCCTCGCAGGCCGCAGCGACCTCGCCCCGCTGCTGCCGGCGGAGATCACCGCCAAGGCGCGCGACCTGCGCCCCAGTCTCTCCAAGGCCAAGCCGCGCGAGATCAGCCCGGACGACACCGGCATCCTGCTCGGCGACCTCGCACCCAACGGCCCTGAGGTCCGGTCGAATTGGGAGGATGTCGGCGTCGCGATCATGGCGCCGCGTTCCGGCAAGACCACCTCCATCGCCGTCCCCGCGATCCTGCGCGCCCCCGGCCCCGTGCTGCTCACATCGAACAAGGCCGCCCGGGACGCCTACACGGCCTGCCTCGAGGCCCGATCCGAGGTCGGGCGGGTCTGGACAATGGATCCTCAGCAGATCGCCCACACACCGCAGGCGATGTGGTGGGATATCCTCGCCGACGCGAAGGACCTGCCGGGCGCCCGTCGATTGGCCGGGCATTTCGTCGCCGCGGCCGTCGACGAATCCTCGCAGGGAGATTTCTGGAGCACCGCCGCACAGAACACACTCTGCGCATTGTTTCTGGCGGCAGGCTGCGACCGCCGACCGATCACGGACGTCCTCAAGTGGCTTGCGGTGCCATCCGACCGCACCCCGGTCGATATTCTCCGCGACCACAACATGATCGCCATCGCAGACCAGCTCCAGGGCACGGTGTCCGGCGCGGTTGAAACCCGTGACGGCATTTATGAAACCGCCCGCCAGTATGCGGCTTGCCTTCTGGACCCGCAGATCTCGAAGTGGGTCACACCGAATCCCGACTTGCCGGAATTCAAGCCACAGGAATTCGTCATCCGCAAGGATTCGCTGTTCCTTCTCTCCAAGGACGGCGGCGGCTCTGCGAGCGCGCTGATCGCGGCTGCGGCCGATTCCGTAATGCGCACGGCCGTCATCGAGGCCGAGCGCGCGGGAGGTCGCTTGGACCCGCCGCTGCTGGCCATTCTGGATGAGGCCGCAAATGTCTGCAAAATCGGGGACCTGCCCGACCTCTATTCCCACCTGGGGTCGCGCGGCGTCATTCCGATCACCATTCTCCAGAGCTATCGCCAGGGCCAGAAAGTTTGGGGCGAGGCGGGCATGGACGCGATGTGGAGCGCCGCCACCATCAAACTGGTCGGCAGTGGAATCGACGACGCCGATTTCGCCGACAAATTGTCCCGCCTGGTCGGCGACCACGACGTGGAGACCGTTTCGCATTCCACATCTGAATCTGGCCGGTCCACCTCTGTCAGTATGCGCCAGGAGCGCATTCTTCCACCGGATCAGATCCGGGCCCTGAAAAAGGGAACCGCGCTTCTTTTTGCGACCGGCCTGCGCCCCGCACTGTTGAATCTGCGCCCCTGGTACAAGGAGCCCGGTGCCGCCGAGGTCGGCGCGGCCTCCTCCCGGCAGACCAACCTGATCACCGAGCGGGCCATGGCCAAGGCTAACCCCACCGCATGACGCCCACCAGCGGGACCGGCCAGGACCCTCTGCCTGAACTCTTCTCTCTCACCTAGGAGTTGCCATCACCCGAGGACACCCGCCCTCTCCCGTCCCTCCTCCCGACGTCGCAGTCCTCTCCGGAACCTGGCGCGAGTACCAGAGGCTGCTGTCACGCTGGGCCGCCCGCGAGGCTCGCATCAGCCAGGCGCTCAGCGGCGTACGGGCGCCGAGCATCGGCCCTCGCGCCGTGCCGCCCAGCGGCGGTTCGCGGCGGCGCTGACCACGCCGCTACTCGCCCCGGCCGGCGGAAATCCGCGGTCGGACCGTACCGATCGTCCTGGCTACTATGCGCCGCCTCGCACTGCGGGCCACTCCCCGCTGAGGTTCATCATCCCGCCTTCTGTGCAACGGAGTTGACATGAGTGACACCGCCCTCGGCTTTCTGCCGGTCACCCGGGCCGGCGGGAGCTGGCATCTGTCGGTGGGCACCGGCCGGGTTCGGATTCGCGACGAGGCGCTCGTCGCTGACCTGGACCAGCTGCGCGCCCTGCTGGCCCCGGACCGCCTGCGAGAGGAGGCGATGCCCGAGTGACTCCGGTTAACCGGGACATGAGCCCGCAACTGGAGGCCGAGCAGGCGGTACTCGGCGCATGCCTGCTCGACCCGGCCCAGCTCGGCGTGCTGGAGGAGTGGCTGGAGCCCCGGCACTTCTACCGCCCCGCACACGAGGGCTTCTTCGCGATCCTGCTCGCCCAGCACGCCGCCGGCCACCTGGCCCTCGCCCCGGACGCTGGCAACGAGGTAAAGCAGGACTGGGCCATCACGGCCATCACCACGGCCACCCGCGAGGTCCCCGGGTTCACCGCGAGCTACGGCCACACGCTGATCGCCACCTGCCCCAGGCCCGCGCACGCCTCCGCCTACGGGCGGATGGTGCTGGAGACGGCCGTGCGGCGAGCGCTGGAGGAGCACGCCCACCGACTGCTGCACGCCGCCGAGACCGAGGCGGTCGAGGCCGCCGTCGAGCTGACCGGGGTGCTGCACACCGTGATTGCACGGCTGGCCGATGCCTGGGGGACGATCGACCAGCGCTCCCGCCGGCCGCTGCCCACCCCTCCCGCACGGCCCGTCGCCGCCAAGGCGGCCGAAGCCGCCCGGCACAACGAGCAGATGCTGCTGTCCAGCCTGATCAGCTCTGCGGGGCAGACCCCGCGGATCGCGTCCTGGCTCAAGGCCGAGGACTTCGTCGACGCCGGCCACCGTGCGGTCTTCAACGCCATGGTCGCGCTCGCGCACCGGCGCGAGCCCGTCGACGAGCTGACGGTGCTGTGGGAGGTGCAGCGGCGGGGCGCCCTGGCCGGCGGGGTGATCACGGTGGCCCAGGTCCGCGACCTGTGCTCGGACAGTCTTCCGGGCGATCCCGACTACTGGGCGGAGCACGTCCTTCGTTCCTCGCTGCTGCGGGCAGCGGCCACCACGGCCGGCATCGTGCGGGTGATGGCGCTGGACGCCTCCATCGCCGCCGGGCCGCTGCTCGGTTCGGCCGTGCTGGCCCTCGCTCCCGCCGACCGCGTGCAGGAGCGACTGCGTTCGGCGACATCGCCGCCGGCGGAACGCGCCGGGCCGGTGGTCCTCGGCGCCGCCCGGCGCAAGGGAGCCGCGCTCAGCCGCAGCCCCGCCCCGCCGTCCTCCCCAGCCGCCCGGCCTCCCGACCGCCCGGGCGAGACCACCGTACGATCCCGACGCTGACCACCGGAGAACCACACTGCCTCCCACCACCCCCCGTGCCCAGTCCGTGGGCCGACTCCACTCGGCGGCCGAGTCCATCGACCACCTCGAAGCCGAACTCCCGCGCGCCTACCGCGAGGACGGGCTACCAGGCATCGGGGAACTGGCCGCGCACACCCGCTCCTTGCGCGACTGCCAGGACGACCTGCTGCGCGTCGCCTCCTCGCTGCACCACCCGCACGCCCCGACCGCCGACCGAATCGCTGTGCGCTCCCTGACGACGGCGAGCGCGCAGCTGGGCGAAGCGCTCGGCGCGATCGGCCGGGCCACCGCGATGGCCGGACGGCTCTACGAGGTCGACGGCCTCGGCGGCCGGCGCGCCGACGAGGTCCGCGAACGCGGCACCCAGCAGCTGAACGTGGCACTGTCCAGGACCCGGCTCGCTCTCAACAGCGCCGCCGAGAACCTGCGCCGCGACGCCCGGATGCTCAACGGCCCCGCCGCCGCGCTCACGCACCGACCGGCTCCGCGCGCCCTGGCCGCCACCGCCCGCACCGCCGCCGGCCGGACCGCGCCCACGATCGCCTCGCCCCCGGTGCCAGTCGGGCAGCAGGTCGCCACCCTCCCGGGACGGCGCCGATGAGGCCGCTCACCACCGCCGGCCCGGCCACCTTCGGTGGCGCCCTGTCCGGCTCGGCCGCCTCCTACCGCAGCGACCTGGAGGTGGTCGCTGGGATGCTGCGCGCCCTGGGGCACAACGCCGCCGCCACCCCCTCCGGGCCGGCTCCCGGCGTCCCCGACCGCAGGGCCCTGCTGGAACAGGCCCGCCAGGCGCAGGCGTTCATCCGGCACTGCGGCGACAACGCCGAGCACTACGGAAGCCAGCCGGTCGACAACCCGTTGGCGGCCCCGCTAGCCGGGGCGTACAACGTCGCGATGAGCCACGCGGCCACCGTCCACCGGCACCTCGGAGCGGCTCTCGACCTCTCGATCAAGTACGTGCAGTCCCCGCCGGACCGGGTGGGCAGCCCCGCCGAGGCGCTGCGCCTTCGCCGCGCCGAGCACGCCGCCGCCGCACTGGACAACGCGGACCAGTGCGCGGTGCAGGGAGCCGAGGCGGTGCTCGCCTTCGCCGCCCGCCTCCCGCCCAGCCCGAGCCGTCCCGCTCCCGCCGCAGCGGCACAGGTGATCACCTCGCCCGCCGCCTCCGCCCCCTCCCGGAGGCGCGGTTGACCAGCAACACCCCGGTTCCCCCGGCGGCCGGGCTGAGCCAGGCCGACGTGGACGCCCTGCTCTCGCTCGCCGGGCAGCTGAGCGCCTTCGAGCGGGCGATCCCCGTGCCGGAGCCGCACGAGCCGCTGCCCGCGATGCGGGACCTGTCCTGGCCGATGGTGCGCCTGCACGAGCTAGTCGCGGCCCCGCTCGACGAGGTGTTCTTCCGCTCGACGAGCGCGAGCCCCGACCCGGGCCTCGGCGTCTTCACCTCCACCGCCTCGGCCCTCTCCCTCGCGCAGGCCAGCCTCGCCAGGGCGGCGGCCCTGCTCGCCGACCCGGCGCCGAGCCCCCAGACGCAGACCAGCGCCAGGCGCGCACTCGCCACGGCCCGCAGCACGGTGAGCTCGACGGCGCAGGTACTGGCCGAAGCCGCCACGGCCACCGCCGCTCCGTCCCCGATCAGCAGCCTCGCCGCCCGCCGGCCAGCGGCGGCACCGCCCGGGAGCCGGCCACCGGCCGCAGGGGAGAGCGAGCGCCGCGTGGACGCCGCCCTTCGCCGCTCGCCCGCCCTCGTCCTGGTCTCCCCGCCCGCCGAGCCGTCCGCGCAGGCGGCCTCCAACTCCCCTCCCGCAACGGTCGTTCCGCTGCGCCGCACCTGACCAATGCGCCGGCCCGTCCGGCCCGACGATCGGAGGCCACCGCGCCCACCGTCACCATCGACGACCACCAGCAGCGCCTGCTGCTGGCCGCCCAGCGGATCGAAGCCGTCGCGGCGGCCCTGCCGGGACCGTTCGCCCCGTCTTTCAACGAGGTGCCGGACGTCCTGGACGTCCGGCGCCACCTGGTGGATCTGCAGGAGGTCCAGACCGCCACGGTCAACTCCGCCACCGAGTACGCGCCGAGCATCGCGCTGGACCCCACCGCGACGACCGCGGCCCGCCGCACCGCCATCGCCCTGGCCGCTGCGACCAACAGGGTCGCGACGGCCGAGCGGCACCTGGTCGCCCTCTTCAACGTCGCGATGAACGCGAACGTGTGGGCGATCCCCGACGCCGGCAGCCACCGGCCGGCCGACCTCTACCACGAGGCTTCCGCCCAACTGGCCGCCTCAGCGCGGGAACTGCGCGCAACTGCCGAGCAGCTTCCCGCCTCCGGCCAGTCCGATCGTTCGCAGACGGCCGCCCGCGCGAACGCCGCTCGCTCTTTCACCGGCCGGCTCCGCTCGGCGTTCCGGCGCCGCCCCGCCGAGGAACCGCGGCCGGTCGCCGCCCTGCCCCGCACCGCCGCCAAGCCCCGGCGCTGACCCCCTCCCCATCAGGAGCCCCGTCCTGCCCCTGTCCGTCGACCAACAGTCCGGCATGCTGCTGCAAGTCGCCAACGGCTTCCACACCGCCAGCGAGCAGCTCTTCCACGTCTACTGCCACCGAGACCCGCAGCGTCAACGCCTCGCCGAGGTCCTGGAGCAGCTCTGCGAGCTGCAGCAGACCCTCCTCGCGAACTCCTCCGACGAGATGCCGCCGACCGGAGCCGACGCACCGCCCGAGGACGTCGCCTGGCACCGCAGCACCATCGCCTACGGCTACGGCAGCCTGCTCATCAGCAAAGCCACACTTCGCGCCCACCCGGCGCTGATCGCCGCGATCCAGATCGAGCTGGCCCCGGAACGCCCCGCCAGCAGCGCCGGGCGCATCCAGTACTTCCGCTCGCTGGGCGCGGCCCGCGACATCCTCCAGGAGGGCGCCTGGAAGCTGGCGCAGATCGCGCACGGCCTCACCGGCCCCGAGCCCGAGGCGCTGCGGGCGATCACGTGCGCGCCGATGGGCGAGTACGCCCGCAAGGCCGTCCGTTCGGCCGCCGCCCCCTACCCGCCCACGGCCGCGCCCTCCACACCGCGGACCGCCGCCGAGGCCGCCGGCCCGAAGGCCCAGGTCGCAGTGTCTTCCCCGGCCGTCGCCGCCCGCGCCACCTCCGGGGCGCGCCGATGACCCGGCACGCCCATCTGCCACTACGGATCGGCAGCATGTGCTCCGGCTACGGGGGGTTGGACATGGGCGTGAAGGCCGCCCTCGGCGGCGAGGTCGTGTGGCATGCCGAGATGAACCCCAGCGCCGCGGCGATCCTCGACCACCACTGGCCTAGAGACGCCAAACCACGGCGATATCACCGCAGTTGATTGGAGCAGCGTCGAACCGATCGACGTCCTGACGGCCGGTTTCCCGTGCCAGGACCTCTCGGTCGCCGGCAAGAGGGCCGGGCTCGTGGAGGGCACCCGCTCTGGACTGTGGCACACCATCGCCCGCGCGATCGACGTCCTCAAGCCCAAGATGGTGATCATTGAAAACGTCCGCGGAATCCTCTCCGCCGGTGCTTCCTCGCCAGCCGATGGCGACCTGGAATGCCCGTGGTGCGATCTGGGAGACGGCGGAGGTGAGCCTGCTCTGCGGGCACTCGGCGCGGTTCTCGGCACCCTTTCCGACCTCGGGATGGATGCGCGATGGACAGTGCTTCGCGCCTCCGACGTCGGTGCACCCCACAGGCGCGAGCGACTTTTCCTCGCCGCGTGGCCTTCCGACGCCGAAGGCTCGCGATGCGAAGGGGCCGGACCCGAAACGGGAGGACCTGGGGCACGCGGTCACGCTGCTCAAGACCCCGACCTCCAACTTGGGGGCGATCGGAGGCAGCCAGCATCCGGACAAGAGGCGCTCGAACGGGCACGGCCCCAACTTGAGCGACGAGGTGGAGCACCTTCTTCTCCCGACTCCGAAGGCGAGCGACGGCACCCACGGCGGACCCAACAGCCGCGGGTCGAAGGGCGACTTGACCCTTCCCTCCGCGACTGCGCAGCTGCGGGCGACGCCGCAGACAGCGAGCACCGGGACTCCCGGACGGCGGACCGAGGCGGCCTCCCGCCCGCCGCTGCCCCTGGTGATCCTGCCGATCTGGGAACCGGGCACCACGGCCTGAACCGGTGGGGCCCGTACGGGCCGGCCATCGCCCGCTGGGAGCGCGCCACCCGCCCCGCCCCGGAGCCGACCAACGAGCGCGGACGGCTCGATCCGCGCTTCGTCGAGTGGATCATGGGCCTCGATTCCGGCCACGTCACCGGTGTGCCGGGCCTGAGCCGTTCCGCTCAGCTGACCGCCCTGGGCAACGGCGTCGTACCCCAACAAGCCAGCGCTGCCTTGGAGTTGCTCGGCGCCCACGCCCTGCTCACCGCCGCCCGCTGCTGTGGGCGGCGGTGAGCAGGGCGTGCTTATACACCAAGTTCGGCTCGCTGGAGCGAGCCGTCGAGCGCGCATCCTCGTGTCATCACCCGCCGACGAGAGGCACCCGCCCTTTTGACCACCCCCGAGCCGAACCCGGACGCCGCACCAGCCGGCTACACCAACGCCCAGATCGACGTCCTGACGGCGAAGCTGGCCGCGCTCGCGGCAGGTTTCGACCTGCAGGCCGAACAGCTGGCCAGCATGACCACCGCCCTCGACCCCGAGGACGGCGACGATCCGGACGCCCCTGGCGCAGGTGAGCCGCTGTTCATCCTCGCCTTCGACGACCCGCAGTACCTCAACGAACTGGAGCTGATGACCCCATGGGTAGACGAGATTTTCACCAAGATCTACGGGCCCGAGACCACGGCCGGCAAGCCCTGGTGCCCCCGGTGGAAGGAGCACCCGGAGGCCGTCGCGCGACTGCACGCCCTGTGGCTGGCCTGGCAGGCCGCGATCGATCCCGAGTCGGGGGCGGCCGGGCCCAGTTCGTGGCAGCGGGACCATCTCGAGCCCGCGCTGATGAAGCTGCGCTCGGCAGACGGCCCGTTCGCGGCGTGCACCTCCAGCGGAGGCCACATCAGCCACCGCCTGCTGCCGCACCCCGCCCTCACCGACCCCACCCCGCCCACGCTCCCTCTCGCTGCCTGATCGGACCCGACCTTGCCCGACTTCAACCTGCCCGACCACCGCCCTGCGGACGCGGACTCCGCCGAAGCCCAGGTCCACCTCCTGGCCGCAGAGGGCTCGTACGAGCTGCTCAACGAGACCACCGTTCCCGACGGCCTGGGCGGCAGCGACAACTTCCTCCTCTTCGAGGGCTACAACGAGTGGGGGATGCCCGCCGTCGCGGCGCACCTGCACTACAACGAGGACGGCGAGACGTTCGCCCTGGCCGCCGAGTCGATGCCCACCTTCGCCGCCGCGGCGGCCTGGCTCGTGCAGCGCGGTGCCGCCCCGGAGCAGTTCCTCCGGCATGCCCGCGGCGCCGGCGCGCCGGCCGATGCCCGTAGCGCGGCTGCCGCCGCCCGGATCGTGGAGTCCGGCTCGCGCTACCAGCTCGTCGAGCACGGCGTCGAGTACGGCGAGACCTGGGCGCTGCTGCGCGACAACGCCGCCGCCGGTTCCGAACGCCCCTTCCTTCTCCAGCTGGAATCCGCCCACCACATGCGCGGGTACACCCTGCGCGAGGGCAGCTTCAGCAGTCCGCAGGAGGTCCAGCAGTGGCTGGAGAACCGGCGCACGCCGCTACCGCCGGTCGTCGGCGATGAGGTGAGCGTCGTCGTCAGCCCGCAGGCCAGTGCCGCCCGCGCCCGTACCACCGGCACCGGCCAGCGCGGCACTGGTGTCCAGGAGAGCGCCGCGGTCCTCGCCGGGGCGGCAGCGGTCTCCCGCAGGGCCGTGCGGTGAGCGCACCCGCCCGGCCGCTGCCCGGCTTCAGCGCCCACCCGGAGGCGCTGGCCGACCTGCTGACGGTGCCGGGCCACGTGCGCACGCTGGCACTCAGCTACCTCGACCGGCTGGTGAAGGCGGAGGTGCGCGGCCCGCTCCTTGAACAGCACGGTGAGCGCGATCTGCGGGGCGCCCGGAAGGTCTACCTCGACGACGCGATGGCCTACCGGCTCGTCTACACCGAGCGCCGGGCGCCGCGCAACCCCCGCCATCTGCTGGGCATCCACCTGGTCGCCGTGGGCGAGCGCCGGGGGGTCGCGGTCTACGAGACCGCGGCCCGCCGCCTGCGGCAGGCCACCGCCCAGGAAGCAGGGCGCGGAATGCCGGCCCGTTTCCAGGCCGCCCTCGCCTCCTCATCCCGCCCCTCTCCGGCCCAGGCCGCCGCCACCACGAGCACGGCGTCACCCGCCGTCGCCCTCTCGCCCGCCTCCCGCCCGCGCTGAACCCGCCCGACACCCAGCCGAAAGCCCGATCGGAGATCACCGCATGTCCTCGACCGTCACCACGACCGCCGCTCCGCAGACCCTCCCGAACGCCGTGCACCACACCGCCGAGGTCCTCTCCACCCGGTGGGCCACGCGGGTCGTGCACGCGCTGCGGCGGGGACCGATGACCGCCGGAGATCTCCTGGCGGCCGACCCGATCGTGCCGGTGAGCAGCCTCTACTCGGCGTCCCGCTCCCTCGCCGGGGCGGGCGTCATCACCCGCACCCCGGCCGGTGTCGGCGGGAACGACCTCGCCCTCTCGCCGTCCGGCCAGGCCCTGGCACCGCTGTACGCCACCGCCCTCACCTGGGCCCAGCGCTACCCGCGCCCCGGCGCACCGGCCGCGCAGGCCCCGGAGATGATCGAGGAGACGCTGGGGCTGCTGGCCGGCTCGCACGCGATCCCGCTGCTCACGACGCTGGGGCAGCACGACGGACTGGCCTACCCGCAGATGGTCTCCTCCCTCAATACCCGGGACAAGGCCGCCGCCTACCAGCGGCTGCTCACCCTGGAGGAGCGCGGCCTGGTCGTCCGCAGCGGCACGCGCCGCTCCTACCGGTGGGGTCTCGGCGAAGCCGGTGTCGCGCTCGGCCGGGTGTACGGCGAGCTGTCGGACTGGACCGCCGAGCACCAGGTGTCCGCAGCGTCCCCGGTGCGGGCCGGCACCGCGCTGGCCGCCGCCGGCAACAGCGCCGTCGTGGTGGCGAGCCCGGTCCGCGCCGCTGCCTTCTCTTCGCCCCGGGCGCCGGAACGGCCGCTGGCCTCCCGCGCGTCGGCCGCCGTACTGCGCGGCGTGACCCTGCAGCTCACCTTCTCCCACGCCCCCGGTCCCCAGCCCGCGTCCGTCCTCGTCACCGCCGCGGCGCACTCGCGCTGACCGCGGCCCTCACGCCGCCGAGTCCTCCCGCTCCGCCTACCCCGAGGTTCTTCATCTTGCCCTCCGTGCCCATGCCGTCCGGTGCCTCCCCGAAGCTGCCCGAGCAGCTGGTCGACCTCCTCGACGAGGACATCACCCTGCTGGCTCAGACCATCGCCGTGCTCGAACTGCCGCTCAGGGCCAGCGATCTCGACACGCTGCTCTTCGCCCATGAGCTGGCCATCGCGTGCTCCCACGTCACGAAGGCGATGTTCCTTCCGCAGGTGATCGCGGCCGAGAACCTTGCGCCGTGCGCGGTGCGCCACTGCATCGAGGCCATCGGCGGTTCCGCCCAGCACCTCACGTCCGCCATGGGTGCGCTGGCCACCGCCCGGGAGGAGATGGCGAAGCCGGAGTATGACGCGGACGAGCGCTTCAATCTGGCACGGGCGGCGCGCATGCGCGCCGCCGCTCTGGCCAGCGTCGCGTTGCAGCGCACGACCGAGCTGCGCCCGCTCCTGGCCGCCGGGTCCTGCACGTGCTGAATCCGACCTCCACGAGGCCGGAGGCCACGGGGCGGTCGATCCTGCGCGCCCCGCACGTCACCCCGCTGCTCGCGGGCACCCTCATCGGGCGGCTGCCGGCCTCGATGGCCCCCATCGGCCTCCTCCTGGCCGCCCGGGCCGACCACGCCTCCACCGCGCTCGGCGCGCTCTTGGCCGCCCTGTACGCGCTGGCCGGCGCGGTAGGCCAGCCGCTGCTGGGTCGCGCGGTCGACCGCTCCGCTCTGTCCGTCGTCGCGCCCGCCGCAGCGGGGGTGTCATGCGCCGCGTTCACCGCCCTGGCTGGTGTCGACTTCGCCGCACAGCCGCTCGCCGCCGCCGTCCTTGCGGCTGTCGCGGGCCTGGCGACTCCGCCACTGGAGGCCGGACTTCGGGCGATGTGGAAGCGCCTGGTCGACCCGATCGACCACCACCGGGTGTTCGCGCTCGACTCCGCCTCCCAGGAGCTGGTGTTCGTCGCGGGCCCGCTGCTGGCCACCACGGTGTCCCAGTTCGCCTCTCCTCACGGGGCGTTGACAGCCTGCGCGGTCGCCACCGCTGCAGGCACCGCCGCCGTCGCCGTGCGCCGCCCGGCCCGGGTACGGTCCGCGGCGCGGCCGGTTCACTGGCTCGGGCCGCTGCGCTCCAGGGGCCTGCTCGTCCTGCTGGCCGCGGCGATGTTCCTCGGGGTGACTCTCGGCTCGTTCCCCGTGCTGGCGCTCGGCGTCGCCGACCGGCACCACGACGGGTGGCTCGCCGGCCTGCTGCCGACCGCGCTGTCACTGGGCAGCCTGATCGGCGGCACCGCGTGGGCCAGGCTCCGGCAGCCGTGGCCAACCAGCAACGCTCTGCCCGTAGTTGCCGCCGGGTATGCCTGCGCGTTCACTACCCTGCTCATGCCCGCTCCGCCGTGGCTCACGGTCACGGCGAGCGTCCTGCCCGGGCTGCTCCTCGCCCCGTTTCTGGCCTGTGCCTTCCTCACCTGCGACGGCCTGGCGCCGAGCGGGACCGCCGCCGAGGCCGCCGCCTGGCTGATCTCGCTCATCGGCCTCGGCCAGGCCGCCGGCGCCGCCGCCGCGGGACAGCTGTCGGCGCTCGGCCACACCGCCACAGCCGCCGTCCCGCTGCTCGGCGCCGCCACCGCCGCGCTCGTACTGCGCCTGGGGCATCGCTCGCTGGCCCACCGACCGGCCTGAGCCCGACCACGACGAGAGGAGGTAACCGGTGGGCACTTGGGACACCGGACCGTTCGACAACGACGACGCCGGGGACCTCGCCGGCGACCTCGACCGCGCCCGCTCTCACCAGCGCCCCGGCATCATCACCACTCGACTGAACGCCTTCGTGGACGCCGGAGCACCCCCGTGGGACACGGACCGGCTGACGGCAGTCGCCGCAGCCGCCCTGGTCGCCGCCCAGTGCCCGGGCGGCCCCCAGCGGAGCGTCTACTGGCCGAGGAAGGCGATTCCCGAGCTCCCCTCCGACGTACGGGTCTTGGCCGCGACGGCGCTCGACCTCCTCCTCGCCAACGTCCAGTCCAGCGTGGACTCTTGGTTCGTACGCAACAAGGGCGAGCAGTGGCTGGAGAACATCGAGCAGCTGCGCTTCGTCCTCGACCCCGACCGGCCGCTCACCACCGTCTACACCCCACCCCCGCCCGGCCCCACCGAGATCGGCACCCACATGCTCCACGCGATGGTGGGCGCGGAGCGGCTGCGCGAACTCGCGGGCCCTCGCCTGGCCGGCGCGCCGCGCCTGCTGATGCGCCAGCTGCACGAAGCCGCCGCCCAACTCGACGCCGCGCACGCCGAAGTGCTGCGCATCGCCCAGGAGTCGATGGCCACGCTGGAGCACACGCGAACCGCCTTGCAGCACATCGTGGAAGGCTCAGACGGCGTCGACCGGCACCAGCTGCCCGCACCCGGCGGCACTGGGCCGCTCCACACGGCACTGGCCGTACGGGCCACCCGGCGCGAGCACCTCGTCGGGCTGCTCGAGCTGCAACTGGCACTGATCGGCCCCGCACCTGGCAACCGTGCCTCGGCCGCCCGCCGGCGCTCCGCCACCACCGGCCAAGCGGTACCGCTGGAGCTCTTCGCCCCGCCGACCGCCCCCGGCAAACAGCCGGGCCGCCCCCGCTGACCACCGCCCCCGCGGCGGCCACCGGCACCGCTGTGCCGAGGCCCCTGGGGCACTCCTCACCCGGCCCATGCCGTCTACCTTCGGCCCATGGCATCACAACTTCCGTATGGAGACTTCTACTTGAGCACCGCCACGACCCGCGCCACCGCCCCCCTCACCGTGATCTGGGACTGGAACGGCACCCTTCGAAACGACCTCACCGATCACGTCGCGGCCCTCAACGCCACCCTGCCCGCCCTCGGCCGCTCCGTGCCGATCACCGTGGAGACCTACCAGGCGCTGCACCGGATGCCGATCCGGGACTTCTACGCCGACGTTCTCGGCCGTGTGCTGGACGACGAGGAGTGGCACGCCGCCGACACCGCGTTCCTCGCCGAACTCGGCCGCCGGCCGGTACGGCTGCAGGACGGGGCCCGGCAGCTGATGATGCAGCTGCGCGCCCGGGGGGTCCGACAGAGCCTGCTGTCGCTCGCGCCGCACGAGCGGCTCGTTGCCGAGGTCGGCCAGGTCGGCATCGCCGGGCTGCTGGAGCGCATCGACGGCCGTCCCGGTGCGTCCGTGCCGAGCAAGGCCCCGGCGATGGCCGCCCACCTTCAGGCCCTGGGCCCGCTGGTCGACCCGGCCCGCACCCTGGTGATCGGCGACAGCGTCGACGACGCGGTTGCCGCCCAGGCGGTCGGGGCCGTGGCCGTGCTGCACACCAGCGGCCTGCACGGCGAGGCGCGCCTGGACACCGCCGGCGTACCGGTGGTGGACACGATCCAGGACGCCGTCAACCTGGGCTTTTGCCTCATGGGCTCTTGCCTCATCGCCGAGCACCATCTGACCGCCGCGTGAGCGCGCCGAGCGGACGCCCGATCACCGGCTGGAAGCCGAGGGTGCCCGGTAGCACCGACCTGGGCACCCGCCTGGTGTGGGCCGAACTGCAGGTCGTGCGCCCGCAAGACCTACCCGGACGGGGCACCGCCACGCTCCACGGGGCCGTCGCCGACCAGATCGTCACCGCTGCGAGCACGCTCGACCACGTGCAGAGCCGCATCGTCGAACTCGCCACCTCCCTGGGTCGCGACCTCCAGCGCATCTCCGCCGGCCAGGACGCCGACTTCCCGGTCACCAACGGCATCCTGCGCGCCACCAGCCTCGACATCGACCTCCTCGTAACCCGCCGCACCGAGCTGCACCGGTCCTTGACCGGCTTGGTCGCCGTCTACCAGGAACTGCCGGCCTTCACACCCCCGGTGGATCCAACTCCCGCACGTGCCAAGGCGACGGCCCGCCACGCCACGTCGGCGCAGACCTCGAAGGCCGCGCTGCCCGCCCGGCAGAAGCAGGCTCTGCAGAGCATCGGCGACGGCGGCGTCACGATCTACCGCGGCCTTGCCAGTGGCCGCCTTCGCATCGTCGCCCCCGGCACCCTCGCCGTCGCCACGGTCAACGAGCTGATCGACCAGAAGCTGGTGGAGAGCTACCCGGCGCAGGGCCTGCAGGAGGGTCGCATGCTCGCCCTCACCCCCGCCGGGCAAGCCCGCTACGAGGAGCTGCGGGCGGCGGACGGGCGCGCTGCCGCGGCCCGGACCCGGCCTGCCGGCACCGTGGGCGAGGCGCCGCTCCCGCTCGCCGGCGCCAGCGTCGCGGTGTCAGCGCCCCGCAGCCGCGCTCGCGGCTGAGCTGCTCCGGGCCACGGCCCGGACAGCGTCCGTGCTCCCCGACTTCGACCAGGAGGAATTCCATCAGCGGCAGCTGGGACACCGGCCCGTTCCACAACGACACCGCGACCGGCATCGCCGACCGCTTCGACACCCTCTTCCCCGACGAACTGCCCCCGTTTCTCCACCGGCTCTTCGACACCGCGACCAGCGTGCCGGACAGCGCGTTCGACACGGAACTCGCGCAGCAGGTCATCGCCGCCTCCGCCGTGATCGCCTCCCAGCGACCGGCGGGTGCCGGCATCACCCTCTCCGGCGGCCCGTGGGAGCCGGTGCCCGCCCTGCCGCAGGAGCTGGGGCCCAAGGCGGTCGCCGCGCTCGACCGTGTCCTCGCCAACGCCGAGGCGGAGGTTGTGCGGTGGCACGACGGCGCGAGGGGCGAGCAGTGGCTGGCCAACGTGGTGCAGATCCGCCTCGCGATCCAGGACGAGCCACCCCCGCTGATCGGCTACACACCGGTGACGGGCAGCGCCGCCGTCCCGAGCGCTCCAGCTCCTCCTCGGCGGGAGCCACCAGCTCAAGCCGACACGGCCGCGGCGACGGTGACCCCCCGCCCGCAGCGCCGGGTGTTCGCCGGCCAGCAGTACGTCCAGGGCCGGCTCGGCGTCGACGACGCCTGGGACCTGCCCGACCGGCACCCCAAGGCGACCACGGCGCACGCGCTCGCCGGGCTGGTCGAGCACCAGGCCAGCGAGGTGGACTCCCTCGACCGCGAACTGCGCGCGGTGGCCGCCCGCGCCGCCGAGGCCCTCACGCCGATCGCCCAGGGGGACCACCGCGGCGTGCAGCACAACGGTGTCCTACGGTTCACCGGCGTCGAGCTGGAGTCCCTGGGAGCCCGCTTCGACCTCGCCCAGCGCGCGCTCCAGGACCTGGTCGCCCGCTACGAACGCGCCGCCGCCAACGTTCCCGCCGCGCTCCCTCGCGAGACGGCGGCCCGCGCGCGCAGCACGGTCAGGCTCTCCAGTTCGCCAACTGCCGCGCCGGCGGCGGGCGTCCTGGCGGCCCCTTCCCGTCCGCTCCATCCGTAAGGACCCTCGTGCCCCCCTACGTCGACCGAAGCGCGCGCGTCACCCGGGCGCTCGAGTTGCTTGCGCCGCCCGGCGCCGTGCGCACCCTGCTGTCCGTGGGGCTCACCGAGCGCTCCACCGAGGAACAGGAATCCCTCCGGGACGCTTTGGGCGATCCGGCCGCCGGCATGGACCCCGGCGAAATCGGGCTCTCCTGCCGCATGTGTGGGTGCGCTGATCTACGGCTGGACGTGAAACACGCCGTCCTCTGTGATCCTTGAGGTGTCGAAGCCCAAATTGGA
>NZ_JBHYUU010000088.1:0-6265 GCF_042749955.1 Kitasatospora sp. NPDC059462
GGGGCGGGCCGGGCCGGGCGCGGCCGGACGGGGCTCAGTCGTGCGAGAAGGAGATCCTCGGCAGCACCCGGTCGAGCCAGGCCGGCGTGCGCCAGGCGGCGGCGCCGGTGAGGCGGAGCAGGACCGGCAGGAGCACCAGGCGGACCAGCGCGGCGTCCAGGAGGACGGCGACGCCGAGCACGATGCCCATCTCCTTGGGCGGAAGCGGCCCGGACAGGGCGAAGGTGAAGAACACCGCGACCATCACGCCCGCCGCCGCGAAGATCACCCGGCCGGAGTGGGCCAGCGCGCCGACCATGGCCTCGCGCGGATCGCCGGTGCGCTCGTAGTGCTCCTTGGCGGAGGCGAGCAGGAAGACCGTGTAGTCCATCGCGATGGCGAAGATCATCGCGAAGAAGAACACCGGCGCCCAGCCGTCCAGGAAGCCCTGCGACGTGAAGCCGAGCAGCCCCGCTCCGTGGCCGTCCTGGAAGACCAGCCGGGCGACGCCGAAGGCCGCGCCGGTGGACAGCAGGCTGGCGGCCGTGCCGAGCGCCGCGATCAGCGGGGCGCGCAGGGCGACCAGCAGCAGCAGGAAGCCGAGGCCCATCACCACGCCGATGACCAGGGGGGTCTTCTCGGTCAGCAGGTGCTGGAGGTCCAGGTTCTCCACGGCGGCGCCGCCGACCAGGGTGTCGGCCGGCAGCTCGGCGCGCAGCGCGTCGACGGTGCGGCCCAGATCGGGGCTGGACGGGTCCACGGTCGGCACGGCCTGGACGATCGACCAGCCGGAGCCGTCGGAGGCCGGCTGCGCGGGCATCACGCCGGCGATCCCGGGAGTGGCGGCGACGTCGGCGGCGACCGCCGCGGCCCGGTCCGCCGGGGTGAGGATCTGCAGGGCGCCGGGCGCTCCGGGGCCGAAGGCCTGCTGGACGGCGGTGTAGCCGGCGCGGGCGCTGGCGTCCTCGGGAAGCACCGTGATGGAGGGCATCGCGGTCCGCAGGCCGATGACGGGCGCGGCCAGCGCGATCAGCGCGGCGAGCGCCAGGGCGCCGTAGCGCAGCGGGTGCTTCCACAGTCGCTCGCCCCAGGCGGCGAAGCGCGGCGAACGGTGCTCGCCGGACTTCACCCACGGCAGGGCGAGGGAGTCGACGCGGTGGCCGAGCCGGCCGAGCACGGCGGGCAGCAGGGTGAGGGTGGCGGCGAGCACGAACAGGACGGCGAGCATGATGCCGCCGGCCATCGAACGGAACGCGGGGGACGGCACCAGCATCACGGCCGAGAGGCTGACCAGGACGGTCGCACCGGACAGCAGGACGGCCTTGCCGGCGGTGTCCATCGTCTCGGCGACCGCCGCGGTGGAGGCGAGCCGGCCGTCCTGCCCCGGGTTCCGGCGGGCGGCCGCCTTCCGGGCGCTGCGGAAGCGGACCACCAGGAACAGCGCGTAGTCGATGCCGAGGGCGAGGGCGAACATCATCGCGAAGTTCATCGCCCAGACGGAGACCGGGAACAGGTGGCTGATGAGGACCAGCGAGCCGGCCGAGGCGGCGAGGCCTGCCATGGTGAGCAGCAGCGGCAGACCGGCGGCCACCAGGGAGCCGAAGGCGAGGACCAGGATGGCCAGGGTGACCGGCCAGGACATGATCTCGGACTTCATCATGGCGTCGTGGTTGGCCTTGTTGAAGTCGCTCCACAGCACGGACGCGCCGGTGGCGTGGACGTCGACGCCCTCGCCGGAGAGGGCGTTCAGCGGGCCCTTGAGGTCGTCGGCGGCCCGGACCATGTCGTCGGGGGAGGCGTCGGCGCCGGCGAGCAGCACGGCGGTCCGGCCGTCCGGGGAGACGGTCGCGCCGGGCTGCGGCGCCACCACGGTGGAGACGCGGGGGTCGGCCGCCGCGATCTCGCCCGCTCGGGCGATCACCCGCTGGACGTCCGGCTCGGTGACCGGCCGGTCGGCGGCGACCACGATCTGCAGCGCCGAGGAGGCGTTCCCGGCGAAGTGCTGTTCGGCGACCTGCCGGACCTTCACCGACTCCGATCCGTCGGCCTGCCAGCCGGCCCCGGACAGGGCCGAGGTCACCTGGGGCGCGAAGGCGCCGAGGCCGACGACGACCAGCAGCCAGCCGGCCAGCACGGCCTTGAAGTGGCGGACGGACCAGGTGCCGAGCCGTCCGAGCAGGCCCGGGGGAGGGGCCGGGTCGGCCGGCGCGGCGGCGGCCGGCCGGACGGGCGTGGGGGCCGGGTGCTTCACGGGTTGCTCCGTTCCTGCTGCGCCCGAACGGGCGCGAAAATACGGGTGGGGGTATAGGGGAGGCCGAAAGAAGGGGCCCGCTCCGGGCGGGCCCCGTCAGGTTCCTCCCACGTGCGGCCGCTCGGGCGGCACCGCGTCTCAGCCGGTGAGCGCGGCCAGCGCGGCGCGCAGCCGGGCGGCCGCCTCGTCGGCGACGGCCTGCAGCTCGGGCTGTCCGGTGACCCGGACCATCAGCTGCGGGTCCATCGCCTCGACGACGGTGCGGGCGCCGTCCGCGCGGACCACGACGTTGCACGGCAGCAGCAGTCCGATGCGCCGGTCCGCCTGGAGGGCGCGGTGCGCCAGCGGCGGGTTGCAGGCGCCGAGGATGACGTAGTCCTCGGTCTCCGCGCCGAGCTTGGCCCGCAGGGTCGCGCGGATGTCGATCTCGGTGAGGATGCCGAAGCCCTGCTCGGCGAGCGCGGCGCGCACGCGTTCGACGGTCTCGGCGAAGGGCAGGTCGAGGGTGACGGGGATCCCGTAGTCCACGGGGTGCTCCATTCCTGGGGGAGAGGCGGCGGGGTCAGGCGAGGGTGAGGAAGAGCTTCTCCAGTTCGGTCTCGCTCATCGGCGGCGTGTCGCCGTCCGCGGCCGTGCACTGGCGCATGCCGCTGGCCACGATCTTGAACCCGGCCCGGTCGAGGGCGCGGGAGGCGGCGGCCAACTGCGTCACGATGTCGCGGCAGTCCCGCCCGGCCTCGATCATCGCGATCACGCCGGCGAGCTGGCCCTGGGCCCGGCGCAGCCGGTTGAGCACCGCGCCCGCCGCGTCGTCGTCGACCCGTACGGTCGGTCCGTTCGCCGTGTCCTTCACCGTGTCCTTCACCGTGTCCTCCTCCTCGCTCACCGTTGTCGTCCTCCTCGCTCGTGGCCGCCGGGCTCAGCCGGCCGCGTCCCAGGCGGCGTAGCCGCCCAGCAGGTCGGCGACCTCGCCGCGGCCGTGGTGGCGGAGCAGGCTGGCCGCGATGGAGGAGCGGTGGCCGCCGGCGCAGTGGACGACCAGCGGCCGGTCCGCCGGGATCTCGCCGAGGCGGCCGGGGAGCTCGTTGAGCGGGATGTGCACGGAGCCCTCGACGGCGCCCTCCGCGCGCTCGCCGCAGGTGCGGACGTCGAGCACCAGCGGCGGGTGCTCGTCGGCGAGCGCGCCGCGCAGCTGCTCGACGGTGAGGCGGGCGGCGGGGGTGAGCCGGTCGGCGAGGGCGGGCAGGGCGGCCTCGGGGTCGGCCAGGTGGCCGGCGGTGCGGTCGAAGCCGATGCGGGCGAGGCGGGTGACGATCTCGCCCTCGCGGCCGTCCGGGGCGACGACGAGCAGGTCGGCCTCCGGTGCGAGCACGGCGCCGGCCTGCTCGGCGAAGCGGCCGTCGGCGGGGACGTTGACGGCGCCGCGCAGGTGCCCGGCGGCGAACTCCTGCGGGCTGCGGGCGTCGACCACGACCGCCCCGGCGTCCAGGCGGGCCGCGAACTCCTCAGCGGTCAGCGGGCGGTGGGCGGCCGCGGCGTCGAACAGGCCGCGGTCCTGCCGGTTGAGGGTGGCGTCGTGGCCGAAGTAGCCGGGGGCGGCGGACTGCCCGGCCGTGACGATCGCGACGAAGTCCTCCTCGCTCATCGGGGTGCAGGCGTAGTTGGTGGCACGCTGCGCGCCGATGGTGGACTGGCGCTCGGTGGAGAGGTTCTTGCCGCAGGACGAGCCGGCGCCGTGCGCGGGGAAGACCCGGACCTCGTCGGGCAGGCCCATCAGCTTGTGCTGGACGCTGTGGTGCAGCATCCGGCCGAGCTCCTCGGCCGTGGTGCCCACGGAGGCCAGCAGGTCGGGGCGGCCGACGTCGCCGATGAACAGTGCGTCGCCGGTCAGCACGCCGTAGGGGACGGGGTCCGCGGAGTGCTCGAACACCAGGACGCTGATCGACTCGGGGGTGTGCCCGGGGGTCTCCATGATCTCCAGCGTGACGTCGCCCAGGGTGATCCGCTCCCCGTCGGCGAGCTTGCGGATCGGGTACTCGGTCACCGCCCGGCTCCCGTAGCCGATCCACGCGCCGGTGCGCGCCGCCAGCTCCAGGTGTCCGGCGAGGAAGTCGGCGTGGAAGTGGGTGTTGATCACGGCCTCGACGGTGAAGCCGTGCGCCTCGGCGTCGGCGACGTACTCGTCGACGTCCCGGCGCGGGTCGATCACCACCGCGCGGCCGGTGGCCTCGTCGGCGACCAGGTAGGACGCCTGGGAGAGACAGTCGAGGTAGTACTGGGCGAAGAACATGGGGATCTCTCCTGCGTCCGTTTGCTTCCGGTTCAGAGATACCCGGTGGGGTATCTGCTCGCTTTCCACCATACCCCCGGGGGTAAATTTCGGCGAAGGGGGCCGCCCGGCGACCGGTCCGGGCCCTCGTGTGAGGGGGCTGGAGCCCTCGTTCGGACGGGAGTTCGGCGCGAAGGCGCTATTGTCAGGAAACTTTACTTTCTACTACGCTCCCCTCGCCGGTGGGCACGTGCGTGGTGTGCGCCGGTGTGCAGCTCTCACCGTCTCTGAGGTCAGGGAGTCCGAGGATGCGTCCTGGTGTCTCGGTAAGGCCTGTTCATGTCGGAGTGTTCGCCGCCGTTCTCGTGCTGATCGGCGGCCTGGTGCTCGGTTGGTCCGGGCGGGCGGGAGCGGCGGCCGATCCGCTGCTCTCGCGGGGGAAGGCCGCCACGGCCTCCTCCACGGAGGGGTCGTCGTACGCGGCGGCCAAGGCGTTCGACGGAAGCTCCACCACGCGGTGGGCGAGCGAGGAGGGGAAGGACCCGCAGTGGCTGCGGGTGGACCTGGGGGCGGGCGCCACCGTCTCGCGGGTGAAGCTCAGCTGGGAGTCCGCGTACGCCAAGGCGTACCGGCTGGAGGTGTCGGCGGACGGGGTGACCTGGACGCCGATCGCGGAGGAGAAGGCCGGCAACGGCGGGACGGACGACTGGACCGGCCTGGCCGGCAAGGGCCGCTACGTCCGGATGTACGGGACGGCGCGCGCCACCTCGTACGGGTACTCGCTGTACGAGCTGGAGGTGTACGGGACCCCGGACGCCGGGCCCTCTCCGACCGGCCCCTCTCCGACCGGCCCGTCGCCGACCGGGCCCTCGGGCGGGGCGTTCACGGTGGTCGCGGCCGGTGACATCGCCGCCCAGTGCACCGCCTCGGACAGCGGCTGCGCGCACCCGAAGACCGCCGCGCTGGCCCAGCGGATCAACCCGCGCTTCTACCTGACGATGGGTGACAACCAGTACGACGACGCCAGGTTGGCGGACTTCAAGAACTACTACGACAAGAGCTGGGGCGCGTTCAAGGCGAAGACCCACCCGGTGCCGGGCAACCACGAGACCTACGACCCGGCCGGGTCGCTGGCCGGCTACAAGGCGTACTTCGGCAGCATCGCCTACCCGCAGGGCAAGAGCTGGTACAGCTTCGACGAGGGCAACTGGCACTTCGTCGCGCTGGACTCCAACGCCTTCGACCAGAGCGCCCAGACCGACTGGCTGAAGGCCGACCTGGCGGCCAACACGAAGAAGTGCGTCGCCGCCTACTGGCACCACCCGCTGTACTCCTCGGGCGGCCACGGCAACGACCCGGTCTCCCGGCCGGTGTGGCGGATCCTCTACGCCGCCGGCGCCGACCTGGTGCTCAACGGACACGACCACCACTACGAGCGGTTCGCCCCGCAGGATCCGGACGGCAGGGCGACCGCGGACGGCATCGTGGAGATCGTCGGAGGGATGGGCGGCGCCGAGCCCTACCCGATCGAGCAGGTCCAGCCCAACAGCCAGAAGCGGATCAGCGGTGACTACGGCGTGCTGAAGCTGGACTTCACCGACTCCGGCTACGGCTGGAGCTACGTCGGGACGGACGGCCAGGTCAAGGACACCAGCCCGACCTACGGCTGCCACTGATGATGTACCTGGCCACCACCGGCCGCCCGGACGCGCCGCCCCGCCCGCCCGGATGGGCGCCCGCCAGGCGCCTGTGGGACGGAGCCGAGG
>NZ_JBHYUU010000088.1:6275-32865 GCF_042749955.1 Kitasatospora sp. NPDC059462
TCCCTTGGGTTTCCACTTTTTTGTTACTTTCCCCACCCGGGCGCCGGGGCGGGCGCCGCCGGCCGGCGGGGGGGGGGGCGGCGCGTCCCCGGCACGGTCGTCGCGCTCGGGGCGGTCAGCCTGGTGACCGACGTCTCCTCGGAGATGGTCACCGCCGTGCTGCCGCTCTACCTGGTGCTGGGCCTCGGCCTCTCACCCCTCCAGTTCGGTTTCCTCGACGGGCTGTTCAACGGCGCCACCGCACTGGTCCGGCTGCTCGGCGGCCGGCTCGCCGACCGGGGCGGCGGCCGTCACCGGACCGTCGCCGGGGCGGGCTACCTGCTGTCGGCGCTCTCCCGGCTCGGGCTGCTGCTGGCCGGCGGCGCGGCCGGCGGGATCGCCGCCGCGCTGGCCGCCGACCGCCTCGGCAAGGGCGTGCGGACCGCGCCCAGGGACGCGATGATCACGCTCAGCGCACCGCCGGAGGCGCTCGGCCGGGCGTTCGGCGTGCACCGGGCGATGGACACCACGGGCGCGCTGCTCGGGCCGCTGGTCGCCTTCGCGGTGCTGTGGGCGACGGCCGACGCGTACGACGCCGTCTTCGTGGTCAGCTTCGCCACCGGGCTGCTCGGCGTCCTGGTGCTGGTGCTCTTCGTCCCGGGCGGCGCGGTCCCGGCCGCCACGGTCCCGCGCTCCGCACCGGAACCGGCCCGCTCCGCCGCACCGGCCGCCGTCGCCGCGCCGAAGCCCGCCCGGCCGAGGCACCGGGTGCTGCGCGACCCCGTGTTCCGCCGGGTGACCGCGGCCGCCGCGCTGCTGGGGGCCGCGACCATCGGCGACTCCTTCCTCTACCTGCTCCTCCAGCGCGGCCTGGACCTCTCGCCCGCGCTCTTCCCGCTGCTGCCGCTCGGCGCGGCCGCCTGCTACCTGCTGCTCGCCGTCCCGGCCGGCCGGATCGCGGACCGGACCGGCCGCCGCACCCCGTTCCTCCTCGGCCATGGCGCGCTGCTCGCGGCCTACCTCACCCTGCTGGCCCCGCTCGGCCCGCTCACCGCAGTGCTGGTCCTCGTCCTGCTGGGCGTCTTCTACGCCGCCACCGACGGCGTGCTGATGGCGCTGGCCGGGCCGGTGCTCCCGGCGGACGGCCGGGCGGGCGGGCTCGCGGTGCTGCAGACCGGGCAGGCGCTGGCCCGGCTGGTCGGGGCGGCCGGGTTCGGCGTCGCCTGGACGTGGTGGGGCCCGCGTCCGGCCCTGGTGGCGGCCGCCCTCGCCCTGGCCGCGGCCCTCGCCGCCGCCTGGAAGATCCTCCCCGGAAGGAACGACACATGACCCCGCCCGCGGTCGTCAAGGCGCGCTCGACCGTGCTGGTCCTCGCCGTGCTCGTCCTGCTGGGCGGCTCGATCGGCTACGTCCTGCACGCCCGCGAGCGCGGCGGCGGGCACCGACTCGTCGCGGCGGAGGCCTCGTTCACCCTGAACGAGCCCGGCCTCTACTACCGCGACGGCGCCACCGGCCGGGTCGCCCGCACCCTAGGCGCACCGGACGGGCCGTCCTGCGAACGCTTCTATGCGGCGGGGGAGCGGGCCCTGTGCCTGCGGGCGCTGCCCGGCACCCCGGCCCGCACCCAGGCCGTGGTTTACGACCGGGCGTTCACCGAACTGCGGACGGTGACCGTGCCCGGCATCCCCAACCGGGCCCGGGTGTCGCCCTCCGGGCAGGTGCTCTCCTGGACCACCTTCGCGGTCGGCGACTCCTACGCGGCGAGCGGCTTCTCCACCCGCACGTCGATCCTGGACCTGCGCACCGGCTACCTGGTCAAGTCGATCGAGGAGATCCCGCTGACCCTCGGCGGCGCCCGCCACCACGCCGCCGACGTCAACTACTGGGGCGTCAACTTCGCCGCCGACGACAAGCACTTCTACGCCACCGTGGCGACCGGAGGCCGCACCCACCTGGTCGAGGGCGACCTCGACGCGTGGTCGGCCCGCACCCTGCGGGAGAACGTCGAGTGCCCCTCGCTCTCCCCGGACGGCACCCGGATCGCCTTCAAGAAGAAGGTCTCGGACGACCCGGCCGCCCCCTGGCGGCTCTACGTCCTCGACCTGGCGGACCTGCGCGAGCACCCGACGGCCGAGTCGCACAGCGTCGACGACCAGGCCGCCTGGCTGGACGACTCCACCCTCGGCTACGCCCTCCCGGCCCGGCAGGGCAAGGGCTCCGACCTCTGGTCCGTCCCGGCGGACGGCAGCGGCGAACCGCGGCTGCTGGTCCCCGGGGCCTCCTCACCGGTCACCGTGGCACCGGCGACGGCGACGGCGTCGGCCTCGGCGGCGGCACCCCGCTGACCCGGCGGGGCGGCCCGCCCGCACCGTGCGGGCCGCCCCGGGGCCGGCTCAGCCCTGCTGCGCCAGCCAGTCGGCGAAACGCGCCTCGGCGAGCCGAGCGCCCGGGCCGGGCAGCAGCGTGGTCTCGGCCAGTTCGGCGCCGAAGTAGCGGGCCCGCGGGTCCGTCACCACCGTGCGCGGGTCGTCCGTCGCCGCCAGCGCGGTGCGGGCCAGCTCGTCCAGCCCGAAGACCTCGGGGCCGGCCACCTCGACCACCCCGTTGACGGGGGCGCCGACGGCCGTGCGGCCCACGGCGGCGGCCACGTCGTCGGAGCGGACCGGCTGGATCCTGGCGGCGGACAGCCGCACGGTGTCCCCCTCGGTCGCCGCGGCCACGATGCCCTTCGCGAACTCGAAGAACTGGGTGGCGTGCACGATCGAGTAGGGCAGCCCGGAGCCCTTGATCAGCTCCTCCTGCGCCTGCTTGGCCCGGAAGTAGCCGCTGTCCTGGAGCCGGTCGGTGCCGACCACCGAGAGCGCCACGACGTGGGCCACCCCGGCGTCCGCCGCGGCCTTGAGCAGGTTGGCGGTCGAGGTGCGGAAGAACTCCAGCACGGGCCCGTCCTCGAACGAGGGCGAGTTCGACACGTCGACCACCACCGCGGCGCCCTCCAGGACCTCGGCCAGGCCCTCGCCCGTCAGGGTGTCGACACCGGTGCCCGGCGCGGCCGGCACCGCCTCGTGGCCGTGCTCCCTGAGCCCGGCGACCAGCTTCGAGCCGATGAGTCCGGTACCACCGATCACGACGACCTTCATGGGGGATCCTCCCTGAGACTGTTCCGCTGCGGACTGCCCCGCCTCACCAGTAGGACAGCGCACCCCCCGGATCCGTGACAGCGGCCGGGGTGAACCGGGCGGTGTCCGGGTGAACCGGGCGGTGTCGCCGGCCTCAGCCGTCCAGGGAGGCCACGAAGGGCGCCAGCTTGGCCGGGTTCATCACCCACATGATCCGCTCGATCCCCGCCTCGGAGACGTCCAGGCACAGCAGGGCCACGGCGGCGCCGCGGGAGGAGACGAGCGCGGCCGGCCGTCCGTTGGCCTCCACCCACCGCAGGTCCGTCCCCGGCCAGAAGCGCGGCGCGAAGGCCGCCAGGTACCGGGCCACCACGGGACGGCCGACGATCGGGATCCGGGAGGCGCCACGGATCCCCCCGCCGTCGGTGCGGCTGACGACGTCGGCCGCGAGCAGTTCCTCCAGCACCGCCAGGTCGCCGGTCCGCGCGGCGCCGACGAACACCTCCAGGAGCCGCCGGTGCTCGGCGCGGTCCACCCGCCCCCGGCGTGCGGCGGCCAGGTGCTTGCGCGCCCGGCTGACCAGCTGGCGCGCGTTGGCCTCGCCGGTCTCCACGATCTCCGCGATCCGTGCGTACGGGTAGTCGAAGGCCTCCCGGAGCACGTACGCCGCCCGCTCGACGGGGTTGAGCTTCTCCAGGAGCAGCAGGACGGCCAGCTCGACCGCCTCGGCGCGCTCGGCGCCCAGCTGCGGATCCGCCCGGGTGTCGACCGGCTCGGGGAGCCACGGCCCGATGTACGACTCCCGCCGCACCCGGGCGGAGCGGGCGACGTTGATGGCCAGCCGGGTGGTGACGGTCGCCAGGAACGCGGCCGGTTCGAGGACCTCGGCGTGATCGGTGCGCTGCCACCGCAGCCAGGTCTCCTGGACGATGTCCTCGGCCTCCACCGTGCTGCCGAGGATCCGGTAGACGATCCCGAACAGCTGGGGGCGGACCGCGAGGAACTCCCGGGTGGCCGGGTCGAGCGGATCGGTCCCCGGGTCGGTCTGCATGGCTGGGTCCCTCCAACGGGTGCGGCCGCGGGTGCGGCTGACGGGTGAGGCCGACGGGTGAGGCCGACGGGTGTGTCACAGAACCGCCCGGTCCCCGGTCAGTACCCTCGAAACGGTCGAACGGCCCGCGGCGCGGGACCCCCGCGAACGGGCCGGCCCACGGAAGGAACGAGCCCATGACGGACAAGGACGCGGCCCACCGGCACGGAACCGGCCACCACGACGGACCGGCGGGCTGGACGACCGCGGCGCGGATGCTGCAGGACGCCTCGCCGATCACCGTCCCCGACGGCGCCTCGGCGATGACCGTGCTCATCGCGTGGGAGCCCGGCGACCCGGGCACCCCGCCGCACCGCCACTCGGGACCGGCCTTCGGCTACGTCATCGAGGGCGCCGTCCGCTTCGAGCTGGAGGGCGAGCCCGAGCGGATCGTCGAGGCGGGCGGCACCTTCTGGGAGCCGGGCGGCGACGTCATCCACTACCAGGACGGCAACGCCCTGCCGGACGCGCGCACCCGGTTCGTGGTGACCATGATGTGCGCGCCGGGCCGGCCGATGCTGGAACTGGTCGAGGAGGCCGAGCTGAAGGAGCGCGCCCACCTGCGCGCACCCCGCTCGGACGCCCGACCGGCCTGACCGGCCCCGCCCGGGCTCCGGACACCGGCCGCGGCCGGTGTCCGGGGGCCGGCTCAGCCGAACTGGCCGGGCTGGTACGACCCGGCGGGCTGCCGGGTGATCACGTTGATCCGGTTGTAGGCGTTGATCACGGCGATCAGCGAGACCAGCGCCGCCAGCTGGTCCTCGTCGTAGTGCTTGGCGGCGTTCTCCCAGGCCTCGTCGGTGACGCCGCCGGCGGCGTCCGCGATCCGGGTGCCCTGCTCCGTCAGCTCCAGCGCGGCGCGCTCGGCGTCGGTGAACACGGTGGCCTCCCGCCAGACCGCCACCAGGTTGAGCCGCAGGGCGCTCTCGCCCGCGTGCGCGGCGTCCTTGGTGTGCATGTCGGTGCAGAAGCCGCAGCCGTTGATCTGGCTCGCGCGGATCTTCACCAGCTCCTGCGTCGCGTGCGGCAGCCCGGAGTCCGAGAGGACCTTGCCGGCCGAGTTGACGTGGCGCAGGACCTTGGCCCCGACGCCGTTGCCGAAGTAGTCCAGACGGGCGTCCATGGTGTGCTCCTCGTGTCGTGGGGATTCACCTCGTTGACCGGAAACGCCGCCGGAATGTGACAGCGCCGCGATGTGCCCTGCGTCACACGGCGGGCCGGAGGGGCCGGGTCATCCGCCCTCGGTGAACGCCTCGCGCAGCCGCGCCTCCTCCTCGGCCGACAGGTTCGTCTCGATGAGTTCGGCGTGCCGTCCTTCGAACGCGGACCTGACCTGGTCGAGCGCGGCGTCGGCGCTGAGGACGAACAGGGCGGAGGTCCCCGGAGTGACCTCCCGCCGGACCTGCCGGACGAAGCCGTCGTCGATGCCGACGTGGGCCAGATGGCCCCCCAGCGCCCCGCCGGCCGCGCCCACCGCCGCGCCGAGCACCGGGACGAAGAAGATCATCCCGAGGAGGAACCCCCAGAAGGCGCCACCCAGGGCGCCCATGCCCGCGAGGTCGCCCAGGTGACGGGTCCTGGGCTTGCGGGCGTCTCCCGGCCAGCTGACCACGGCCCCGTCCTGGAGCGTGATCAGGTCCTGGCGCTGCAGCTTCCTCAGCGTGTCGAGGGCTTCGTCCGCTCCGGCCGCGGTGGGGAAGCGCCATACCGTCAGGGTCGCCATCATGGCCTCCGGCCGAGGAGGAGCGTACGACAGGCCCATCGTCGGCCCGGATCCCGGGCGCCGCCACGCACGGCGGCCGGACGAACGACCGGGCACCACCGGAAGGACGCCACCGGATTGCCGCGGGCGCCGGAGGGCCGGAGCGTGGCAGCAGCACTCTCCCGCGTGGCGGGACCCACCGGGCCGTCGCGGGTGACGGGCACTCGACGGTGCGGACCGCGGGGGAACGGGCCGGCGCGCCCCTTGCGGGCGTCCCCGGCCGGGTCCTCGGCGGAAGGGTCCGGATCGTGAGGAGCGACGATGGCGGAGCAGCCCGGCCCTTCGGGGCGAGGGGAAGCGGAGGCGTGGTACGCCCGGACTCCGGAGGAGGTCGCGGCGCGGCTCGGGGTGGACCCGGCGATCGGGCTCAGCGCCGCCCGGGCGGCCGAGCTGCTCGCCGCGAACGGGCCGAACGCGCTCCCCGAGGAGACGGTGCGGCCCGGCTGGCTGCGCTTCCTCGACCAGTACCGCAGCTACATGCAGATCATCCTGGTGGCGTCGGCGGTGGTCTCGCTGGCGATCGAGGAGTGGACGACCGCGGTGCTGCTCCTCGTGCTGACGCTGTTCAACGCGGTGGTGGGCCTGCGCCAGGAGGGCAAGGCCGAGAGCGCGATGAACGCGCTGAAGTCGATGATGGAGGCGACGGCGCGGGTCCGGCGCGACGGGACCGAGACCGAGATCCCGGCGGAGCAACTGGTCGTCGGCGACGTCGTGCTCGTCTCGGCCGGGGACGAGGTCCCCGCGGACGGACGGATCGTCGAGGCCAGCGCCCTGCAGATCGACGAGTCGGCGCTGACCGGCGAGAGCGTCCCGGCGGTGAAGGACCCGGGGACGGTGACGGCCGACCGGCCGGGGCCCGGTGACCAGACCGACATGGCGTTCATGAACACCCCGGTCACGCACGGCAGCGGACTTCTCGTCGTCACCGCGACGGGCGCCGGCACCGAGCTGGGGAAGATCTCCGGGATGCTGTCGGCCACCGAGAGGGAGCAGTCGCCGCTGACCAGGGAGCTCAACACCCTGACGCTGTGGATCGCGGCGGCGGCCGGTCTGACCATGGCCGTCATGTTCGCCCTCGGCCGCAGCCGCGGCCAGGCGTGGGACACGCTGTTCGTCAGCGCGGTCTCGCTGGCCGTCGCCGCCATCCCGGAGGCGCTGCCGACGGTCAGCCAGGTGATCCTCTCGGTCGGGAGCCTCAATCTCGCCAAGCGGCACGCGATCGTGAAGGAGCTGCCGTCCGTCGAGACCCTCGGCTTCACCTCGGCCATCAACTCGGACAAGACCGGCACGCTGACGATGAACCAGATGACCGTGGTCGAGGTCCTCAGCCCCACCGACCGCTACACCGTCTCCGGCACCGGCTACCGCCTCGACGGGAGGGTGCACCACGCGGCGGGCTCCTCGGCGGGCATCGAGGACGCCGTCCTGCCCCATCTGATCGCCAACGACGCCAAGCTGGTGGACGGCCGGGTCGTGGGGGACCCGACCGAGGGCGCCCTGCTCGTCCTGGGCCACAAGGCCGGGCTGGACATCGAGGGCACCCGGGAGCGCCTCCCCAGGCTCGCCACGCTGCCGTTCGACCCGGGCTACAAGCTGATGGCCACCTTCAACGCGGCGAAGGACGCGGCCGGCCGGCCGGTGGTGCGGTGCTTCGTGAAGGGCGCCGCCCCGGCGGTGACGGCCCGGGCCGGCTCCGCGCTCGCGGGCGGCGCCGGCATCCCCTGGGACCAGGACCTCGCGGCGCGGGCCCGGGCGCAGACCGAGCGGATGGGGGGCGAGGGACTGCGGGTGATGGCCGGGGCCGTCCGGGACCTGGACCCGGCGGACTTCGACCCGGACGGCGATCTCCTGTCGCTCGTCACCGACCTGCGGGTGACCAGCCTGGTGGGCATGGTCGATCCTCCGCGCGAGGAGTCCCGGGCCGCGGTCGTCAGCGCGCAGGCCGCCCACATCCGGGTCCGCATGGTGACGGGGGACGACGTCACCACCGGCGCGGCCATCGCCCGGCAACTCGGCATCCAGGGCGAGGCCGTCCTCGGTGCCGACTTCGCCGCCCTGCCCGAGCCGGAGCGGCTGGCCCGGATCGACGCCATCGGCGTGGTCGGCCGGGTGGCGCCGGAGCACAAGGTCCTGCTCGCCGACACGCTCAAGCGCAAGGGCGACGTGGTCGCGATGACCGGTGACGGCGTGAACGACGCGCCCGCCATCAAGGCCGCCGACATCGGGATCGCGATGGGCAGCGGCACCGACGTCGCCAAGAACGCGGGCCGGATGGTCCTCGCCGACGACAACTTCGCCACCATCGTCCACGCCGTGGCGGAGGGCCGGAAGCTCTACGACAACCTCACCAAGTACATCCGGTTCGTGCTGGTGCTCCTGGTGACCTTCGTGCTGACCTTCCTCGGGGCCACGGTCTTCGACCTCGCGGCGGGGGAGCCGTTCACGCCGGCGCAGGTGCTGTGGATCCACTTCGTCGTCAACGCGCCGTTCGGCTTCGCCCTGGGCTTCGACCGGGAGAGCCCGGGCCTGATGCGGCGCACCCCGCGCCCGCGCGGGGAGACGGTGCTGACCGGGCCCGTCGTGGTCACCGTCGGGCTCGCCGGGCTGGCCGTCACGATCGCCCTGCTCGCGCTGATCAAGCTGGGCGAGGCGCACTACGACAGCCTGCGGGTCGGCAACTCGATCGCGTTCACCGCCTTCGCGCTCTGCCTGATCGTGGCGGCCTACGAGTGCCGCAGCGAGCGGGCGTCGGTGCTGGCCGTCAGCACCTTCGACAGCAAGCAGATGAACATCGCCGCGCTGGTGGAGTTCGTCCTGGCGGTGCTGGTCACCCAGATGGACGTGTTCCACCGCCTGCTCGGGACCACCGACCTCGACGCCCGGCAGTTCGGCTGGGCCCTGCTGGCCGCCGTCGCGCTGCTGCTGCTGTGGGAGCTGGGCAAGCTGACGGCCCGTCGGTCTCCGGCGGCCGGCGGAACCCCGGTCCGCCCGGCGGGGCGCGGGCGCTGACGGACGGTCAGGCGCCGGTGTCGGTCGAGGCGCGGACGACGAGCTGGGGCCGGAAGCGCTCGACGCGTTCGGCGCGTTCGCGGCTCGGTGCCTGAAGCAGGGTCAGTGCGCGTTCGGCCATGGCGGAGAGCGGGTGCCGGATCGAGGTGATGGGCGGGTCGAAGAGTTCGAGTATCTCGGTGTCGTCGAAGCCGGTGACGGCGACCTCCCCGGGCACCGCGACCGAGGAGCGGTGCAGGGTGCTCACCAGGCCGACGGCGAGGACGTCCGCGCCGCAGACCACGGCGTCGATCCGGTCGCGCTGCTCGACGATGCGCCGCCCCGCCGTCCGCCCGGCGTCGGTGGTGAAGTTGGGCAGCAGCACGGTGGTGGCGCCTTCGCCCTGGAGGTCGGTGAAGGCCGCGAGGCGCTCCGCGCCCGAGGACGAGGCCTGGTCCGCCGCGACCAGCGCGATCCGGTGACGGCCCGTCTCCTCCAGGTGCTCGACGAGCAGTCGGACGGCGGCCGCGTTGTCGAGGGTGACGGCGACCGTGCCCGATCCCTCGGCCCACCGGTCGAACAGCACCACGGGGCGGCGGGCGGCGGCGTGGCGGACGGCCGGCCCGGACTCCTCGGCCGAGACGGGGACGACGAACAGGCCGTCGACCCGGCCGCCGAGCAGGGTCTCGATCTGCTCGGCCTCGATCGCGGGGTCGTTCGCCGCGTCGGAGACCATGAGCGTGCCGCCGGCGGCCCGGACGTGCTGGGCGATGGCGTCGGCGAGCTGGACGAAGTACGGGTTGGCGAGCGTGGGGACGACCACGCCGACGGTGCCGGTGGTGCCGGTGCGCAGGGCCCGCGCGGAGTGGTTGGCCTGGTAGCCGAGCCGGTGGGCGGCTTCCTCGACCCGGCGGGCGAGCTCCGGGTCGACGTTGCGGGGCGTTCCGGCGAGGACCCGTGAGGCCGTCGCGCGGGAGACGCCGGCGGCCTCGGCCACGTCGAGGAGTCGGGGCGCTGTCACGTGGGGTGTCCTTCGGATGGGTGGGTGATGGGGGCCACGACATCGGGGCGGTCTTTTCACGAGGAGGCTACTTGACGGTTGGGGGGTGCTGGTACAGCATGTCGGAAATCGATCTCCCAAAGGAGCGTCAATGCCGTCCATCACCGTCGTCGGTTCGGTGAACCGCGACCTCGTGCTGAGCGTCGAGGGACTGCCGCACCCCGGCGAGACCGTGCTCGCGCGGCACTTCGCCGAGGGCGCCGGCGGCAAGGGCGCCAACCAGGCGGTCGCGGCCGCGCGGCTCGGCTCACGGGTGCGCCTGGTGGCCCGGGTCGGCGCGGACGCGGCCCCCCTGCTGGCCGCGCTCGCCGCCGAGGGCGTCGACGTCGGGGCGGTGCGGTCGGACGAGCGGCACCCGACCGGCCTCGCCGCGGTGGTCGTCGACGGCGCGGGCGAGAACACCATCGTGGTGAACCCGGGCGCCAACGCCGCCCTCACGGCCGAGGACCTCCCCGCACGGCTGGTCCGCGAGCCCGGCGAGGTCCTCCTCGTGCAGAACGAGATCGCCCCCGAGGTGGTCGACCTGGCGGTCCTGCGGGCCCGCGAGCAGGGCGGGACCGTCGTGTTCAACCCCGCGCCGGCCCGCCCGGTCGACCCGGGGGTGCTGGCGGCGGTCGACGTCCTGGTCCCCAACCTCGGCGAACTCGCCTCCCTGCTCGGAGCCGCCCGGCCCGCCGGCCCGCGCGAGGCGCGGGAACTGCTGGAGCGCGCCGTGCTCCCGTGCCGGGCGGTCGTGGTGACCCTCGGGGCCGACGGCGCCCTCCTCAGGGAGGCCCACGGCCCCGGCGTCACCCACGTCCCCGCGCCGCGCGTGGAGGCGGTCGACACCGTCGGCGCCGGTGACACCTTCTGCGGCGCCCTCGCGGACTCCCTCGGCCGCGGCACCGCGCTGGCGGCTGCCGTCGGGCGTGCCGTGCGCGCCGCATCGCACGCCGTCACCGGTCTCGGCGCGCAGTCCTCCATGCCCTACGCGTCCCAGCTCGACACCCCCACCCTTCCCTCCGCCTCCTGACACCTCCCCCCCCACGGGCCCCTCACCAGCACAACGGAGAACCACCCATGAAGAACCTCAAGATCGGCCTGTTCGAGAACGCCCAGACCAACGCGAGCGGCACCGCCACCTGGCGCCACCCCGACAGCCGGCGGCACCTCTTCGACACCCTCGGGTACTGGCGCGAGCTCGCCACGATCTGCGAGGACGCCAAGCTGGACTTCCTCTTCCTGGCCGACGCCTGGGGCTGGTCGGAGATCGACGGCACCCGCCCGCCGATCGCCACCGAGGAGACCCTCGACCTGCCGCGCCTCGACCCGGTGGTCGTGGCGTCCGCGCTGCTGTCGACGACCACCCACCTGGGGCTGGTCATGACCGGGTCCGTGCTGGTCGAGCCGCCCTACGCGTTCGCCCGCCGGATGGCCACCCTGGACCAGCTCTCCGGCGGCCGGATCGGCTGGAACATCGTGACGACGGGCACCGCCGACACCGCGGTCAAGGCGTTCGGCATGGAGATGGTGGCCCACGACGACCGCTACCGGATGGCCGAGGACTTCCTCGACCTCGTCTACAAGTACTGGGAGGGCGCCTGGGAGCCGGACGCGCTGGAGAAGGACAAGGACGGCCGCTTCGCCGACCCCGCCAAGGTGCACCTGGTCACCCACGAGGGCCCGTTCTTCCGCTCCCAGGGCTACGGCAACACCGCCCGCTCCCCGCAGGGCACGCCGGTCCTCTTCCAGGCCGGGGCCTCGCCTGCCGGGCGCCGCGTCGGCGGACGCCACGGCGAGTGCATGTTCGTGGGCAGCGGTTCCGTCGAGCAGCTCGCCGGGCACACCGCCTCCATCCGCGAGGAGGCGGTCAAGGCGGGCCGCCGGGCCGACGAGGTGAAGGTGATGTCGGCGTTCTCCTGCGTCGTCGGTGCCAGCACCTCCGACGCCGAGCGCCGCTACCGGCGGATCCTGGACGCCCAGCGGCCCGAGGTGACCGTCGCCAGCTACGCCATGTTCACCGGCCTCGACCTCTCCTCCTACGCGCCGGAAACCCCCATGACGGAGCTGTCCACCGAGATGTCGCAGACCCAGGTGGCCCGCTTCGCCGGCAAGACCGTCGGCGACGTGCTGGCCGACTGGCACACCCACGGCGTCGGCGCCCGGCCGGTGGTCGGCACCGCCGAGGAGATCGCCGACGAGATCTGCTCCCTGGCCGAGGGCGCCGACCTCGACGGGTTCCTGCTCTCCCCGGCGGTCCAGCCCGCCTCGACCGTCGAGTTCGTCGAGTCGGTGCTGCCGATCCTGCGCAAGCGCGGCGTCTTCCGCGGCGAGTACACGGAGGGCGAGAGCCTGCGCGAGCGGCTCACCGGGGCGGACGACCGCGCGCTGCCGGCCAGCCACCCGGCGGCACAGTACCGGCACTGAGAACAGCACCCGCGAGGAGAGGATGTCGATGACCATGGCCACCCTTGCCCATGACCAGGCCGCAACGTCCACCCCGGCCGAGCTGGACGCGGCCACCCTCCGGCAGGCGTTCGGGGCCTACCCGACCGGCGTGGTCGCGATCGGCGCGCTGCGCGGGGACGAGCCGGTCGGGTTCGCCGCGAGCTCCTTCGTGTCGATCTCCCTGCAGCCGCCGATGGTCGCCGTCAGCGTGGCCCGCACCTCCACCACGTGGCCGCGCCTGGCGGAGGCGGAGGTCCTGGGGCTGAGCGTGCTCAGCCACGGCCAGGGCGCGCTCTGCCGGCGCCTGGCCTCCCGCGAGGCCAACCGCTTCGACGGCGTCGCGTGGACGGCGACGCCCGAGGGCGCCGTCCTCGTCGAGGACGCCGCGCTGTGGCTGACGGCCAGGGTGGGCGCCACCTACGACGGCGGCGACCACGAGATCGTGCTCCTGGAACTGCTGAGCGTCGAACTCTTCGCCGGCGTGGAGCCGCTGGTCTTCCACACCAGCCAGTTCCGCGAGCTGCTGCCCCATGCCTGAGAACCCCCTGCCCGGGCCCCCGGCCGCCCGCCCGCACCTCACCGGCACGGTGGTGCACGGCGCCGGCCGGGGCCACGGGCTCGGGTTCCCCACCGCCAACATCGCGGCCGGCCCGGACTCCCCGGTCCCGCCGGCCGCGGTGTACAGCGGCTGGGTGGTCCGCCACCGCACCGGTACGGTCCACCCCGCCACGATCAGCGTCGGGTCGAACCCGACCTTCTGCGACACCGCCGACGTCCACGTCGAGGCGTACTGCCACGACCTCGCGCAGGACGTCTACGGCGAGCGGGTCACCGTCTGGTTCGCCGAACGGATCCGCGACACCGTGAAGTTCCCCTCTCCCTCGGCCCTGGTGCGGGCCGTGCGGGAGGACGTCCTGCGCTCCGAGGAGATCCTCGCCTCGGACCGCGGGCGGCGCGTCCGCGACGACGCGCTCGCCGCTCACCGCGGCACCCGCACCGCTCCCTGAGGCTCCCCGCGCACGGTCCTGCCCCCACCGCCGTGCTCCTCGCCTCCCCGACCGGCCCGAGTCCCGGGCCGCAGCTCACACCCAGGCTTGTTCCCCCAGCAAACAAAGGTGTAGGTCATGAGCGCTCTCGAATGGTTGAACGATCAGTTCAGCTTCTTCGGCATCCCCGTCTACTGGTCCGACTTCCTCGGCAACATCCTGGCGCTCGCGACCGTCTGGCTCGCGCTGCGGCGCTCGCTCGTCGCCTGGCCGGTGCAGATCCTCGGCTCGGTCCTGCTGCTCATCGCGAGCCTGAACGTCCACCTCGGCGGCAACGCCGCCCGCCAGGTCGTGATCATCGTCTCGGCGTCCTGGGGCTGGGCCACCTGGCGGCGCAGCAGGCAGCAGGAGGGCACGATCAACGTCCGCTGGGCCTCCTGGCGCGAGCGGGCGGTCCTCGGTGCGGTCATGGCCGTCGGCACCTTCGCGTTCGCCGCCCTGCTCAAGGCGAACGACGCCTCGTTCTACCCGGGCGCGCCCTGGTGGATGGTCCTCGCCGACGCCTGGATCTTCGTCGGCTCGATCCTGGCGATGTACACCCAGGCCCGCCGGTACGTGGAGTTCTGGTTCGTCTGGCTGGCCGTCGACCTGGTCGGCGTGCCGCTCGCGATCCACTCCGAGCTGTACTTCTCCGGCATCGTCTACGGCATCTTCTTCATCATGGTCCTGATCGGCATCCGCGACTGGGCCTCGCGCAGCAAGGGCCAGGAGATCGCCTCCCCGCTGGAACCGGCGGTCGTCCTGGAGGGCCGCAACGACCGGACTCCGGCCACCGGGTCGTAACCCGACACGGCGGTGCGGTGACGGCCACGTCCTGCGAGCGGCTCTCCCGGGCCCGCAGGACGTGGCGTCGGCGTGCTACGCGGTCCGGCCGTGCTCGACGAGCCTTCGAACGGCGTCGGGGACGGCGGTGCCCTGCTTGACGTGCTGGTCCGGCCGGGCCGGCCCGTAGACCTGGCGGATCGGGAGGATCCCGCCCCAGGCCTTGCCGCCGTCCCAGTCGAGGTCCTCCTGGCTCTCGTGCTCCGGCCCCTCGGGGGCGTGCGTCTTGGAGCGCACCGTGGCGTCCTGGGTGAGGCTGACGGAGAGGACCCCGGTGCTCGGGGTGTGCTTCCCGTCGGTGTCCAGTTCGCCGCCCTTGCCGTCCTTCAGCGGCCGCAGTTCGCTCCAGCGGCCGGGGAAGACCTGGTGGGTGACCGCCTCGATGGCCTTGGCCCGGTCCTTCGACCCGACCTTCCGGGCGATCCCGTCCACCACCACCGAGCGGTAGCCGAGCGAGGTGCTGATCGCCGCGCGCCCGACGACCAGGGCGTCGACCAGGGTGACGGTCAGGCAGACGGGAACCCCGCCGTCCCTCCACAGGTGCTTCAGCGAGGGCGGTGTGGTGTCCGGCCAGGCGGTGGAGCCGTGCAGGTAGAGGAGCTTCTCGTCCCCTTCCTCGTGGTAGGCGTAGACCATCGGGACGCACTTGGGCGTGGTCGCCGCGGTGTCGACGTGGGCGACGACGCAGACGAACCCTTCCTTGAGGACGGCCGTGGCCTTCGCGAGGTCGTCCGTCTCCTTCGTCCGCTTGAGGTGCCCGCTCACGTCGTCTCCTTGTCCGCGTCCTCCTTGGCCCTGCGCAGGATGTCCTCGACCACGCCCGCCGGGTCCTGGCCGTGGAAGGGGCGGTCGAAGAGCCAGTTGTAGAGCATCTCCCGGGAGATCTGCGGCTGGTAGTACGGCACCTCGTGCCCGGAGTCGGGAATGGCGACCTGGGTGACGTTCCTCAGCGTCCGCACGAAGCCCTTCGGGTGCCCCTGCGCCTGCTTCCAGATCAACCGCCTGGCGTTGCCCCAGCCGTCCTTCATGATCTCGGCGAGGATCTCCTCGGTGCTCTGGTAGCCGCAGGCGGTGTCGAAGTCCCCGGTGTAGAGCAGGACCTTGTAGTTCTCCTTCGCGTGGACGAGGTCGGCGTACAGCGGGGACGCGTCCGCCATGACGTCGGCCTTCAGCGCCTCGGCCACCGGACCGGCGTTGTCCGCGAACTGCCAGGCGTGCTCGGCGTGCACGGCCGTCCTGACGGGGTCGCTGTTGAGGTAGGCGGGCAGTGCGCCCACGGTCAGGCCGTCCCAGCGCCGCACGTCGTAGACGTCGAAGTCGCCCCCGAAGGCCAGCACGGCGTTGACCAGGCCGTTGCCGAGATCGGTGGCCTTCTTCATCCGGCCGCTCCTGAGGACCTCCTGGAACTCGGCGTAGCCGAAGTCCAGGGCGGCCTTCTGGCTGAGGCCGAGGAACCCGGAGGCGTAGGCGTAGTCGATCATGACGCGGATCGAGAGCTCCGGTTTGATCCAGCCGTTGCCCACGGCGATCCCGCTCAGGTTGAGGTGCTTGCCGGTGCGGCCGGCGTTCTCCTCGTGGATCCGCTTGGCGATGTACGGCACGTACTTGCCGGCGTAGCTCTCCCCGCAGACGTACAGGGGACAGGCCAGGTACTCCGGGTAGGTGTCGAAGAACCGCTGCAGCGCCAGCCAGAACATCCGGCCGAGGGTCTCCTCGTCCTCGACGTACGTGTCCTCGGCCTCGCAGTAGCTGTACCCGGCGCCGACGGGCTGGTCCCAGTAGAGGACGTGGGCCTCCTGGTTCCAGCTGTCGGGGCTGACCGAGATCGTTCCGGTGGCGTCGTCGGCGACGCGCAGCGGGCCGTTCTCCAGGAACAGCCCCGCGAGCGAGGAGGCGCCGGGCCCGCCGTTGAGCCAGATCAGCAGGGGGGTCTGCTCGATCAGGTCCTTCTGCCGGCCGGCGTCGAGGTTGGGGTCGCAGGTCTGGCTCTCGAAGAACCAGTAGAACAGGTGGCTCTTCGCCGTTCCCGGGCCGTCGACGTCCGCGTACCCGGCGTAGGACCGGGTGGTCTTCGGCAGGCCTTCCTCGTCCTTCTTGGCGGGGTCGGGGAAGAAGTGGATCGTCCGGGTGTCGGCGGCGTTGGCCGGGATCGAGTAGACGGGCTGACGGGGCATGGGTCGCCTTCCGTTTCGGGGTGGAGGTCAGGAGGCCGGCGTGATGCGCCCGGGCAGCGGGCGGACGTAGCGGTCGATGTAGCTGGCGGTGCGCTCGACCTCCTGGAGGACCCCGATCCGCTGGCCCAGGAGGAGCTGCAGTGCGGGGAACCGGCCCGCCTCGAACAGCAGGATGTTCAGTGAACCGCCGTACTGGAAGTAGCCGATCTCGTCGCCCTTCGTCACCTCGACCGGGGCCGAGTCCTTGGTGATCCTGCGGAACGGTTCGCGGAACGTCACGGAGCCGATCGAGTTGAGGCCGACGGGCACCAGGGCGACGTAGCCCTTGCCGTTCGGCTCCCCGAGGTGGTCGAAGTACGGCGTCTCGATGATGGCGTATCCGCGGCGGAAGTCCTCGAACAGGCTGTAGTCGTACCCGTAGCCGACGTTCCCCTTGTTGAGCAGGTCGGGGAAGTCCCGGATCCCGTAGTAGACGCCGCCGACGTCGTCGCGGGACTCCACCACCCGGCCGCCGACCGGGGCGTGGTAGCGGTGGTAGGTGTCGGGCATGAGGATGCACGACACGGCCGTGCCGCCGATGAACCGCTCGGCGTACTCGGAGCCGTCGAGCAGCCGGCCGACGCTCATGGTCACGGCCGCCTTGATCGGGAGCGGCGTGTCGGGTGCCAGATTGTCGACGATCATGTTGATGATGCAGTCGGTCGGGGCGACCACGACGCTGGGGTCCTCGGGGGCGTCGATCGTCCGGGCGCCTGGCTTCAGCTCCCTGATGAAGAACTTGTTGAGGGTCGACCAGTCGCCCTTCTCGAAATCGGCCATCCGCTTCGGGCCGAGTTCGTCGATCCACTTCTCGACCAGTTTCCCGGAATCCGGGGAATCCATCTGCAGGCCCTGCAGCTGGGTGAAGTCGGCCAGGACCTCACGCCCCGACTCGCTGGTCACGAACGCGAGTCCGGCGGCGTTCTCGTAGCTGATCCAGCTGAATCTGCGGATGTACTGCAGCCCGTCGGCAATGGGCTGCTTCCAGCCCCAGTCGTACCATTCGACGAAGAAGTCCGCCAGGGTCTTCCCGGTCGCCCCGCGCCAGTCCTTGTAGACGTCCGAGTCCGGGTACACCGTGGGCGGCGTCAGGCCCCTGATCGCCGCGTCGAACTTCTTCCTGAAATCGCTCCCCTCGTCATCGTAGAGCCTCTCGACCTTCTCCCTGAATTCCTTGATGTTCTGCGAGGCCATGTCCTGCTTCCTTCCGTGCGGTGGGACCCCCGGGTGCTGCTGCACCCCCACCAGTAGGTCCCGGCCGGCGGGGAACCGCGCCCGCAGCTAGTCCGTTCGTCTAAAAACCACCTCCGCCTGGCGGTACGCCGCGTGTCGCTGCCGACCGCGAGTGGTCCTGAAGTCGTAGCAGGGGAGGGGTACTTCGGCGGGGGAGCCCGCTACCGGCGGCGGATGCGGCGGGCCGTCGGGCCCCCCTACGGTCGCCCCGACGGCCCGCCGAGGCACCCGAGGGGAAACACCGTGATCCGCGCCGCGAAGTCGGCCGCCGCTGTGGCGGCACTGGCCCTGACCGTTCTGACCGCGCCGGCCGCGACCGCCGCCGACCCGCTCGCCGCGCTGCGCGGCCAACAGCCGCGCTGGCACGCCTGCGCGAGCGGCCCGCAGGACGCCGCCGGCGCCGAGCTCGACGCGGCCGGCGCCCGCTGCACCGAGGTCACCGTCCCCCTCGACTACCGGAACCCCGGCGGGCGGACGATCGGCGTCGCCCTCTCCCGGCTGCCCGCCACCGACCCCGCCCACCGCCTGGGCACCCTCTTCTACAACCCCGGCGGCCCCGGCGTCCCCGCCCGTGACCTGGCCCTCGCCCTGCGGCAGGCCGCCCCCGCCCTGGGCGCCCGCTACGACATCGTCGGCATGGACCCGCGCTTCGTCGGCGCCAGCACCCCGCTCGACTGCGGCTGGCCCACGGCCGGCCCCGGCTCGGCCGGACCCGACCGGCTGGGCTTCGACCGGGCCGCCGAGGTCGCCAAGGACCTCGCGACCCGCTGCGCCCCGTACCGCGACCTGCTGCCGCACGCCTCCACCCGCAACACCGCGCGGGACATGGACCTGGTGCGCGCCGTCCTCGGCGAGCCGAGGATCGCCTATCTCGGCTCGTCCTACGGCAGTTACCTCGGCGAGGTCTACCTCCAGCTGTTCCCCGGGCGCGTCGGGCGGGTGGTGCTCGACGCCGCCATGGACCCGGACCGCTTCGGTCCCGACCTGACCGCCACCCAGGGCCCCGCGATGGCGGCCGCGCTCACCGCCTGGGCCGGCTGGGCGGCCCGCCACGACGACCGCCACCACCTGGGCGGCACGACCGCCGAGGTGCTGGCCTCGGTCGAGCGGGTGCGGCTGGCCGCCGGACGCGCCCCGCTGGCGGTCGGCACCCACCGGGTGGACGAGCGCCTCCTGCCGCAGGTGCTGTGGACGGTGTCGGCCGGTGACGACGCCGCCGCCTACGAGGAGTTCGCCGCCCTGGTGGGGGTCCTGGCGGACGCGGCCGAGGGCCGGCCGGCGCAGCCGACCGCGCTGCTGGAGGCGGTGCTGACCGGCCTGGCCTCGCCCGACACCGGTGGCTACGCGGCCGTGCAGACCGCGATCATGTGCGCCGACCGCGCCGCCTCGCGCGATCCGCTCGACTACTACCGCGACATCCGGGCCCACCGCGCCGACGAGCCGCTGTTCGGCCCGCTCACCCGCAACCTCACCCCCTGCACCTTCTGGCCCGCGGACCCGGCCGAACCGCCCACCCGGGTGCGCAACGACGTCCCGGTCCTGCTGGTCGGCGCCGACGGCGACCCGGCCGCCACCTACCCCGGCCAGCTCTCGGCCCACCGGGCCCTGACCGGCTCGCGGCTGGTGACCCTGCGCGGCGCCTTCCGCCACACCGTCTACGCGGGCCTGTTCGCGCCGCGCGACACCTGTGTGGACGCCGCCGTCGACCGCTACCTCCTGGACGGCGTCCTCCCCGCCGCGGACGGCGACTGCCCGGCCGCCCGCCCGTAGCCCACGCCCGCCCCGCCCCGCCCGGCCGGGCTCGGTCGCCGACCGGCCGGGGCGGGGGCGGCCGCTACCGCTTCTGGCGTTCCGTCACCTCCGTGACCAGGTCGGTGATGTGCTCGCGGGTGACGCCGAGGCCGAAGCCGGTGAACTTCAGCAGGGGCACCTGGTGGGCGGCGGCCAGGAGCCGGGCGTCGCTCTCGGCGAGGGTGGTGGCGAAGGGGAGTCCGGCCAGCCGCTCGGTGAGGACGGCGGCGCCGATCGGGTGGGCGAGCCACTCGCCCAGGCTGGACCCCGGGGTCAGCGGGTCGAGGACGCCGTCGCCGGGCGTGCGCAGCCAGGTGCGCAGGCGGATGTCGCGGGAGGAGGCGCCGACCTCGACGACGAAGTCGCCGGGGTCGATGCGCCAGCCGCCGCGGGTCGTCGACCAGCGGGCGAGGTCGCGGCCGGTGAGCCGGAACCCGGCCCGGCCCGAAGCGCCCGGCTCCAGGCGGAGCTTGGCGAAGCCGCGCAGTTCGTGGCGGGGGCGGGTGGGCAGCGGTTCGTCGACGGCGAGGTAGAGCTGGACCACCTCGGCGCCGGTCCGGGTGCCGGTGTTGGTGACGGTGACGCGGGCCGTCCAGGCGTTCTCGCCGGTCCGCTCCACCTCCAGGTCGTCGTAGCGGAAGGTGGTGTAGCTCAGCCCGTGGCCGAAGGGGTAGGCGACGGGGGCGTCGACGGTGTCGTAGTGGCGGTAGCCGACGTAGCGGCCCTCGCCGTGGACGGTGTGTCCGTCCTGGCCGGGGAAGTGCGGGTAGGCGGGCGTGTCCTGGAGGCGGAGCGGGACGGACTCGGTGAGCTTGCCGGACGGGCTCTCCGCGCCGAACAGCAGGTCGGCGACGGCGCTGCCGCCGGCCTGGCCGCCGAGCCAGGCCTCCAGGATCGCCGTCGCGTCGTCCTGCCACTCGGCGACGGACACCACCGACCCGTTGGCGAGGACGACGGCGACCCGGGGGCAGACGGCGGCCACGTGGCGCAGCAGCTCCAGCTGGTCGGCGGGGAGGCCGAGGTGGACGCGGTCCAGGCCCTCGGTCTCCGCGGTGTCCGGCAGGCCGAGGAACAGCAGGACGGTGTCGGCCTCGGCGGCGAGCGCGACCGCCTCGGCGGCCAGGGCGGCGTCGGGGGAGCCGTCCAGGGTGAAGCCGGGGGCGAAGGAGAGCATGAGGTCCGCTCCGGCCTGGGCGCGGAGCGCGTCCCAGGCGGTGTCGAGCCGGGTCGGGGTGACCCGGGAGCTGCCGTGGCCCTGGTGGCGGGGGGTGCGGGCGAACTCGCCGACGACCGCGACGCGCTGCCGGGCCCGGGGGTCGAGCGGCAGCAGCCCGTCGTCGTTCTTGAGCAGCACGGCGCCGGCCCGGGCGGCCTCGCGGGCCAGCTCGTGGTGGGCGTCGGAGTCCCAGGCGGGGAGGCGATCGGCCCGGTCCACCCGGTCGCGCAGCCGCAGGACGCGCTCGGCGGCGGTGGCGACGGCGGCGGCGTCCAGCCGGCCCTCCTCGACGGCGGTGACGATCTCCTGGTCGGTGCCGGTCGGCGGCATCTCCAGGTCGAGGCCGGCGGCCAGGGCGGCGACCCGGTCGTCGACGGCGCCCCAGTCGGACATCACCAGGCCGTCGAAGCCCCACTCCTCGCGCAGGATGCCGGTCAGCAGCCCGCGGTGCCGGCTCGCGTGGACGCCGTTGACGCGGTTGTAGGAGCACATCACCGTGTACGGCGCCGCCTCGCGGACGATGTGCTCGAAGGCGGGCAGGTACAGCTCGCGCAGCGTCCGTTCGTCGATGTCCGCGCTGACCCGCATCCGGTCCGTCTCCTGGTTGTTGACGGCGAAGTGCTTGACGCAGGCGCCGATCCCCAGGGACTGGATGCCGGTGACGACGGCGGCCCCCATCCGTCCGCTGACGTGCGGGTCCTCCGAGAAGTACTCGAAGTTGCGGCCGCACAGCGGGCTGCGCTTGATGTTGACGCCGGGGCCGAGGACGACGTCCACGCCGAAGGCGGACGCCTCCCGGGCGAGGGCCGCGCCGACGCGGTGCGCGAGGTCGGTGTCCCAGCTGGAGCCGAGGGTGACGGCGGGCGGGTAGCAGGTCGCGGGCAGGCTGGAGCCGAGGAAGGAGATGCCGGGGCCGTCCTCGGCGGGGCGGCGGATGCCGTGCGGACCGTCGGAGAGGGTGAGCGCGCGGACCGCGTCGCGCACCGGGGTGGTGGTCCACGAGGTCGCGCCGGAGGTGAGCGAGGCCTGCTCGGCGAGGCTCAGCCCGGAAACCCGGTCGGTGGTCATGTGGTTCTGCTCTCTCTGCACGGGGGCGGGCATGGGTACGGGGGTGGGGGTGGCGGGACGGGGCGCCGGGTCAGCGGACGCGGCGCACCGGCAGCACGGACAGGCCGCCGCCGACGGTGACGGCCATGGCGAGGACGAACAGGGCGGAGTACCCGAAGGCGGGGACGACCGCGCCGGCGATGATCGGCGCCAGCACCTGCGGCGCGGTGTTGGCGATGTTGAGGAACCCGAGGTCCTTGGCGCGGCTGTGCTGGTCGGGCAGGACCTCGGCGACGATCGCCTGGTCGACGGCGATCAGGCAGCCGAAGCCGAGCGAGGCCAGCACGGTGAAGAAGAGGAAGGACCACAGGGCCGGCGCCACGGTGAGCGGGACGATCCCGGCGGCGGCGATCACCGCGGCCGCCAGGACGAACGGCTTGCGGCGGCCCAGCCGGTCCGACAGCGGCCCGGAGACCGCCACGGACCCGCCGGCGACCACCGCGATGATCAGCCCGCCGAGGGTGACGACGGTGCCGGCGTCCTCGGTGGACAGACCCAAGTGGTCGGTGAGGATGAACAGTTGGTAGACCAGGACGAGGTGGATGCCGAGCAGCGCGAGCAGCCTGCTGACCAGCGCCCAGAAGAAGTCGGCGTCCCGGGGCGGCAGCAGCGAGCGCAGCAGGCCGCCGTCCGGTGCGACGGCGGGGGCGTCGTCCAGGGTCGGCCGGTCGGGTGCGAACCGGACGAAGGCCAGCGCGCCGAGCACGGCGAGCCAGGGGAGCCAGCGCAGCCCCTGCCCGGGGTGGGTGACCAGCAGGCCGCCCGCCACCGAGCCCAGCCCCTGGCCGAGCAGCTGGCCCAGGCCCACCCAGGAGGAGGCCCGGCCGAGCCGCTCGGCGGGGACCCGGTCCGGCAGCACCGCGAACAGCGCGGCGAGCATGGCGTTGAGGCCGGTCTGGAAGCAGACGGTGAGCACGAGCAGAGCGGCGAAGCTCCCGGTGTCGGACATCGCGGCGACGGACAGCGCGTAGCAGACGGCGCCGGCCAGGATCCACGGGTTGCGCCGGCCGTACCGGGAGCGGGTGCGGTCGGAGAGGAAGCCGAAGGCGACCACGGCCACGGTGGAGGTGAAGGCACCGACGGCCGCGACGGTGCTGTAGTGCGTGAGCTTGGTGTCCGGGTCGATGCGTTCGAACACCGCCTGGAGCAGGGTCCAGCCCGCGGTGACCGGCAGCATCCAGCCGAGGTAGGCGGCGCCCAGCAGCGGTCCGAGGCGCCGCGCGGACTCGGGGGGGCCGGCGGGCGGGGCCGACGAGCCGGGGTGGGTGGGGGTGGTGCGCACGGACGGCTCCTTTGCCGTACAGGTGGGGGGAGTGGCGTCACCCTAGCCATGAAAACCTTGGAGCTCAAGGTTTTCGTCGTCCGGGTCCGTCGCGGCCTCGTAGAATCCGCTCATGACCAAGCCCCGGGGCCCCTACGCCAAGACCTCCTCGAAGCGGCAGCAGATCATCGAGGCCGCGCTCGCCGCCTACGCCGAGGCGGGCAGCCGCAAGGTGTCGGTGCGGGACATCGCCCAGCGGGTCGGGATGACCGACGCCGGGGTGCTGCACCACTTCGGCGGGCGGGAGGCCCTGTTCACCGCCGTCCTCGCCGCCCGTGACGCCGCCTCCGAGGAGCGGTTCGGGGCGTTCGAGGAGCGCGGCGCGGACGACTTCCTGCGCATCCTGGCCGACAATGCGGCCACTCCCGGCCTGGTCAAGCTCTTCGTGGACCTCGCCGCGGCCGCCGCCGAGCCGGACCACCCGGCCCACGACTACTTCGGCCGGCGCTACGAAGGCCTCCGCCGGCGCCTCGCCGACAGGCTCGTCGAGCAGGCCGCCACCCGGCCGGACACCACCCGGCCGGACACCACCCGGCCGGACACCGCCGGGCCGGACACCGCCCGGCCGGACGCGGAGCGCGCGGACGAGGCCGCCTGGGCGGCCCGGATCCTGATCGCCGCGACCGACGGACTGCAGCTCCAGTGGCTGCTCGACCCCCGCATCGACATGGCCGACGACATCGGCCGCCTCGCCCGCGTGCTGCTGGACGCCCCGGCGGAGCGGCAGCGCCCGGTCAGCTGACCGGCCCGGCCAGCAGCGCCCGCCAGCCCCGCCGGACCAGCCCGGGCACGTCCACCGACGGGTCGTTCAGCCCCTGCAACTGCGCGCCCTCGACGAGCGCCAGGAACGCGGCGGCGGTGAAGTCCGGGTCCAGGCCCGGATCCACCGAGCCGTCCGCCTGCCGCGCCACCAGGTGGCCGCGCACCGCCGTGCGGAACCGCTCGAACCGCTCCCGGAAGTACGGGTGCGCCGGATGCCCTGGATCGAGCGAGGACGCCGCGAGGTGGACGTACAGTCGCACCCACGCCGGGTTCGCGGCGTTGGCCTCCATGACCCGCGCCATGAACGCGCCGGGATCGTCGGCGCCGGCCGACGCGTCCCAGCGCAGCGCCGCCGACTCGTCGGTGCCGCGCAGCAGTTCGGTGAGCAGTTCGTCCTTGGAGGTGAAGTGGTGCATCAGCCCGGTCAGGCTCATGCCGCTCTCCCGGGCGATGGCGCGCAGCGACGTGCCGCGCTCGCCCTCGCGGGCGAACACCTCGAAGGCCGCCGCCAGGGCGCGTTCACGCTGCGCCCGTCCCTTGGGCGTCGAGCTGCGGTTGGCCACGGGGGGAGTTTATGCGACCGGCGCGGGTCCCCCGGGCGAGCCCCGGGCGGGGGCACGCCTGCTGCGGGCACGCCGGCTGCGAGCACGCCGGCCGCAAGCACGTCTGCCGCGGGCACCCTTGTCGCGAAAAACCGAACACTGTACTGTTTCGGTCACCTCCCGACCCGAAGCGACACCGGGGCGCCGACGCGCACCCGGCCGGCCGCCGACTCCGCGGACCACGCGCCCACCGCCCCGCCCCGACGCGGGCCCGTGACGGCCCTTCCCCGAGGAAAACCCCATGGACACTGACGTCATCATCGTCGGAGCCGGCCTGGCCGGACTCACCGCCGCCCACGAACTCACCTCCCGGGGACGCCGGGTGATCCTGGTCGACCAGGAGAACGCCGCCAACCTCGGCGGCCAGGCCTGGTGGTCCTTCGGCGGCCTGTTCCTCGTCGACTCGCCCGAACAGCGCCGGATGCGCGTCAAGGACTCCCTCGACCTCGCCTGGAGCGACTGGCAGGGCAGCGCGCAGTTCGACCGCCACGCGGACGAGGACAGCTGGGCGGTGCGCTGGGCCCGGGCGTACGTCGAGTTCGCCGCGGGGGAGAAGCGCTCCTGGCTGGCCGGGCACGGGCTGCGCTTCCTGCCCACGGTCGGCTGGGCCGAGCGCGGCGACCTGCGCGCCGACGGGCACGGCAACTCCGTCCCCCGCTTCCACGTCGCCTGGGGCACCGGTACCGGGGTGGTCGCGCCCTTCGCCCGCTCCGCCCGGCGGGCCGCCGCCGGCGGGCTGCTGACCTTCCGCCACCGCCACCGGGTCGACGAACTCGTCGTCACCGACGGCGTGGTGACCGGCGTGCGGGGCCGAGTGCTGGCCGCCGACGACTCGGCGCGCGGCGTCGCCTCCAGCCGCGAGGAGACCGGCGACTTCGAACTCTCCGCCCAGGCCGTCGTGGTGGCCTCCGGCGGCATCGGCGCCAACCACGACCTCGTCCGCGCCCACTGGCCCGCCCGGCTCGGCACCCCGCCCCGGCGCCTGGTCACCGGCGTCCCGGCCCACGTCGACGGGCGGATGCTCGGCATCAGCGCCGAGGCCGGGGCGCGCCTGGTCAACGGCGACCGGATGTGGCACTACACCGAGGGCCTGCACAACTGGGACCCGGTCTGGCCCGGCCACGGGATCCGGATCCTGCCCGGCCCCTCCTCGATGTGGTTCGACGCCCTCGGCCGCCGGCTGCCCGAGCCCTGCCTGCCCGGCTACGACACCCTCGGCACCCTGCGCCACCTGCGGACCGATCCCGCGCTGGCCGGGCACGACCACTCCTGGTTCGTGCTCACCCAGAAGATCATCGAGAAGGAGTTCGCCCTCTCCGGCTCCGAGCAGAACCCCGACATCACCGCCGGCGACCGCAAGGCCTTCGTGCGCGAGCGCCTGCTCGGCAGGGGCGCGCCCGCCCCGGTCGAGGCGTTCAAGCGGCACGGCCGGGACTTCGTCGTCGCCGCGACGCTGGAGGAACTGGTCGAGAAGATGAACGCGCTGACCGGCACCCCGCTGCTGGACGCCGCGGCGATGCGCCGCCGGATCGAGGCCCGGGACCGTCAGCTCGCCAACCCCTACACCAAGGACGCCCAGGTGCAGGGCATCCGCAACTCCCGTCGTTACCTGGGCGACCGCCTGGGCCGCACCGCCGCCCCGCACCGGCTGCTCGACCCGGCCGCGGGGCCGCTGATCGGCGTCCAGCTGCACGTGCTCACCCGCAAGACGCTCGGCGGCATCCAGACCGACCTCTCCTCGCGCGCCCTCGCGGCCGACGGCACACCGGTGCCCGGGCTCTACGCGGTCGGCGAGGCCGCCGGGTTCGGCGGCGGCGGACTGCACGGCTACAACGCCCTGGAGGGCACCTTCCTCGGCGGCTGCCTGTTCTCCGGCCGCGCGGCCGGCCGCGCCGCGGCGGAGGCCACCGCCTGACCGGGGCCGACGGTCCCGACCACCCCGTCCGGACCCTCGCCCCGCCCCCGCCCCCGCCCCCCCCCCCCCCCCCCCGGCCCCCCCCCCCCCCCCCCGGCCCGCGCCCCCGCGGCCGGGGGGCGGGGGGGGGGCCGGGG
>NZ_JBHYUU010000089.1:0-32860 GCF_042749955.1 Kitasatospora sp. NPDC059462
GCCGGCCGCCGCCGTGGCCCCCCGGGGGGGGGCGCCGCCCCACCCGGCGGCGCCCGCGGGGCCGGTGCTCGACGGGGGGGCGGGGGGGGCGCGGGCGTCCGCCGGGGTGACCGGGCGGTGCATGGTGGTGACGGCGCCGAAGCCCAGCAGGGTCCGCAGGTACGGGGTCCGCTCGGTGCGGGTGGCCGTGAAGCCGTGGCGCTCGTAGAGGGCGCGGGCGCGCGGGTTGACGTCGATGACGTCGAGGCGGATGCGGTGGCAGCCCTGCTCGGCGGCGACCGCCGCGACCTCGGTGAGCAGCAGTCCGCCGATGCCCCGCCCGCGCTGCCCGGCGTCCACGGCGATGCCGTCCATCACCAGTTCTCCCTGCCCGGGCCTGCGTTCGAACAGCGCGAGGACGGCGAGCCGGGGCAGGCCCAGGACCGGGCCGTAGGCGGCGAGCACATCACCGGCGCCGCCACCGGTCAGCCCGCGCCCGCCGAGCCGGTAGCCCGCGACGCCGACGACCTCCCCGCCCTGCACGGCGACGATCCCCCGGTCGTGGTGGAGGTGCCCGGCGATGAAGGCGCGGCCGGCCTCGGGCGGGTCGAGCGCCGGGCCGAGCTTGCGGCCGAAGGCCTCCCAGTACAGCGCGGCGACCCTCGCCTCGGCGCCGGCCGGCACCGCGCGCAGCAGCGCGGGCCCGCCGCCCCCGTCCTCGCTCCCCATGGTGGTGCGCCCCTCTCGTCGCGTTCCGGATTTGCGTGATCGACCCTACAACGTTCATTCTCGAAACGAGCGTTTCTATGGCGATAGTTCTGGAGGGGATTCCATGGAGCAGACCCGAACCGGGGCGGCCACCGCCGCCGCAGCGCGCCGCGAGGGGGCCGGTCCGACGCGGCTCGCGGACGTCGACGCCCTGCGCGGCTTCGCGCTGTTCGGCATCCTGACCGTCAACATCACCTACCTCGCCTCCGCCTACCACGGCACCGGCGTGGACGAACCGGGCTTCGGCTCACCGCTCGACACCGCCGTGCGGGCCGTGGTGGCGCTGCTGTTCGAGGCGAAGTTCTTCCTGCTGTTCTCGTTCCTCTTCGGCTACAGCTTCACCCTCCAGCTCGACTCCGCCGAACGGCGCGGCGTCCGCTTCACCCCGCGCTTCCTGCGCCGCCTGGCCGGCCTCTTCGCGCTCGGGCTGCTGCACGCCGTGCTGCTCTTCCCCGGCGACATCCTCACCACCTACGCGGTGCTCGGACTGGTCCTGCTCGCACTGCACCGGATCCGGCCGCGCACCGCGGTGCGCACGGCCGTCGCCCTGCTCGCGGTCACCGCCGCCGCCTACTGGCTGCTCGCCCTGGCCCTGCGCGGCGCCGACGGCGGGGACCGGGCCGCCGCCGCGGCCGACGCGCAGAGCGCCACCGAGGCCCTGCGCGGCGGGTTCGGGGCGGTCGTCGGGGCGCACCTCGACCAGCTGCCGAACGTGCTGTTCCTGCTGGTGTTCTTCCAGGCCCCGGCGGCCCTCGCGGCCTTCCTGCTCGGCCTGGCGGCCGGCCGGCACCGGGCCCTGGCCGACCTCGCCCGCCACGACCGGACGCTGCGCCGGCTCCAGGCCGTCGGCTTCCCGCTCGGACTGCTCGGCGCCGGTGTCTACACCTGGTCGGCGCTCGGCCACCCCGGTCCGGCCGCCGAGGTGTTCGCGCTCGGGGTGGACGTGATCACCGCGCCGGCGCTGGCCGCGGCGTACGCGGCGACCGTGCTCCGGCTGGCCGCCGGGCGGCACGGGCGGCGGCTGGTGGCGGTGCTGGCGCCGCCCGGGCGGATGACGCTCACCAACTACCTGACGCAGTCGCTGGTCTGCGTGCTGGTGTTCACCGGCGTGGGGGCCGGGCTGGTCGGGCGGGTGGCGCCGGCCGGGGTGGCGCTGATCGGTGTCGCGCTGTTCGCGGCGCAGGCCGTGTTCTGCCGCTGGTGGCTGGCCCGGCACCCGTACGGCCCGGTGGAGTGGCTGCTGCGCGCGCTCACCACGCTGTCCTGGCCGCGCCTGCGCGGCGCGGCGGACGCGGGCACGACGCGCCCGGGCGGCTGAGCCGTCCCCGGCGGTGACGCTCCGTCAGCGCCCCTGCTCGGCAGTCTCCCTCCCACGGCTGATTGCCGTACGCCATCCGGGTGAATTCGTGGCTTCCGCTGTTTTCGATCATGGGCGGCTATGCTGCCGCCCGGTCAGGCCCTCGCGAAAGCCCTCGCGACGGGCGCTTCGGGACGAGGGCGGGAGCCGAGAAGATGATGGGACCGGCGCATTCGTTGTCGGGCGCGGCGGCATGGCTGGGCGTGGGAGCGATCGCGGAGGCCATGGGCGAACCGATGCCCTGGCCGGTACTGCTGACAGGGGCGCTGATCTGCGCGGGCGCCGCGCTGGCGCCGGACCTCGACCACAAGGCGGCGACCATATCCCGGGCGTTCGGCCCGGTGTCGAGGATCCTCTGCGAGGTGATCGACAAGCTCTCCTACGCCGTGTACAAGGCGACCCGCAGCAGGCACGACCCGCGCCGCTCCGGCGGCCACCGCACCCTGACCCACACCTGGCTCTGGGCGGTGCTGTGCGGCGCGGGCGCGTCGGCCGTCACCGTGTGGGGCGGCCGGTGGGGCGTGCTGGTGGTGCTCTTCGTGCACATGGTGCTGGCGATCGAGGGCCTGCTGTGGCGCCAGGCCCGGGTCTCCAGCGACGTCCTGGTCTGGCTGCTCGGCGCGGCCTCCACCTGGCTGATCACCGGTGTGCTGGACAAGCCCGGCAACGGCGCGCTCTGGCTGTTCGACCAGCCGGGGCAGGAGTACCTGTGGATCGGCCTGCCGATCACCCTCGGCGCGCTGGTGCACTGCCTGGGCGACGCGCTGACCGTCTCGGGCTGCCCGGTGCTGTGGCCGATCCCGATCGGCCGCAAGCGCTGGTACCCGCTGGGGCCGCCGAAGGCGATGCGGTTCCGGGCCGGCAGCTGGGTGGAGCTGAAGGTGCTGATGCCGGTGTTCATGGGCGCCGGCGGACTGTGCGCGGTGGGTGCGCTCGGCTACTTCGGCTGATCCGGCGGGCCGCCCGCGCACGGGCCCCGCACCGGGAGGACTTCCTCCGGTGCGGGGCCCGTGCCGTGCGGGCGGGGGCGCTCTCAGTGCTGGTGGCCCGCACCGCCGTGCCCGGTCGGCTCGGCGGCGGGTGCCGGGGTCCCGGCGGCCGGCCCGGTGGCGGGCGCAGGGATGGCGGGTGCGGGGGTGACGGGCGCGGGGGTGACGGGCGCCGGGGTGCCGCCGACGGGGAGGGTGAACGCGGCGGTGTGCACGGTGCCCTCGTGCCGGAAGTCCAGGAACAGCCGGTACTCACCGCCGCTGGGCGCCGTGGTGGTGAAGGTGATCGCCGGCCCGCCGGCCGTGGCGGCGCCCTCGGGCAGCCGGCCGTCGGGGTGGACGTGCAGGTAGGCGAGGTCGCCGGCGCGCAGCGCGACCAGGTGGCCGGCCGCGCCGAGGTACGGCTGGAGGTCGGTGACGGGCCGCCCGTCCCGGCCCACGTTCAGCGTCAGCTGCCCGGCCCGGCCCGGGGTGAGCTCTCCGTCCAGGGTGACGGTGTAGCCGTCGACGGTGACGGTCCGTCCGGTCTGCGGCAGCGGGGCCGGGCGCAGCTCGCCGGCGACGTGCAGGTCCGCGCCCAGGGTCAGGCCCTCGGCGGCGTCGGCCGGGGTGAAGTCGGCGAACACCCGGTACTCCCCGGCGGCCGGCAGGGCGACGGGCGCGCTCCAGGTGCCGTCGGCGGCCCGGACCGGGTGGAGGTGCTGGAAGTCGGAGAGGTCGCGCGGGGCGACGATCAGGTGCAGTTCCTTCTCGTGCGCCGGGCGGTAGGCGGTGACCGGGCGGCCGTCGGCGCCGAGGACGCGGAACCTCAGCTCGGCCGGGGCGCCGGCGGTGGCGAAGGGGTTCTCCAGGGCGAGCGTGTAGCCGCGTTCGGAGATCTGCAGGCCGCCGGGAAGCCGTTCGGCTGCTGCTGCCGCTTCGGTTCCCGCCGCGCCGGTGTCGGCGGGGGCCGGGGTGTGCCCGGCGTGCGCGGCGTTCGTGGGGCGCGCGGCGGGCGTCCCGTCGCCGGTGAGGTGGCCGACGCCGTACGCGGCGCCGAAGGCGGTGGTCACGCCGGTGGCGAAGGCGGCGATCTTCAGGGCGGTGTTCATGGCGGACTCCTCGGTGCGCGGGCGTGGCCGGGTGGGGCGGGGGCTGGTGGGGGAACGGCGGTTCAGGCCCGCATCAGGCGGGCGATCGCCTGCGAGGCCTCGGTGACCTTGGCGTCGGCGTCCGCGCCGCCCTTGGCGATGGCGTCCTGGACGCAGTGCCCGAGGTGGTCGTCCAGCAGCTGGAGCGCGACCGACTGGAGCGCCTTGGTGACGGCCGAGATCTGGGTGAGCACTTCGATGCAGTAGCTGTCCGAGTCGACCATCCGCTGCAGTCCGCGGATCTGGCCCTCGACCCGGCGCAGCCTGCGCTGCACCTGGTCCTTCTCGTGGTGGTAGCCGGGCATGGGGATCTCCAGGGGTCGTCGAGCTGGTCCTCCGACGCCCCTGATTAGATACCCCCTAGGGGTATGGGGTCAAGGGTGGCCGATCCCGGGCGAGGGCTTGCGGGACATACCCCCCAGGGGTATAAATGGAGTCATCGCCAGCCGATACCCCCGCCGGGTATCGCGACCCTGCTACTCACGGAGGACCCCATGTCCTGCTGCTCCAGCGACGGCACCTGCTCCACCGGCTCGACCATCACCGTCGACCCCGCCGCCACGGCCGTCACCACCGTCTACGCCGTCGCCGGGATGACCTGCGGCCACTGCGAGCAGGCCGTCGGCAAGGCGGTCTCCGCCCTCCCCGGCGTCACCGCCGTGCGCGTCGACGTCCCGGCCGGCCTGGTCACCGTCTCCGCCGCCGCGGAGCCGGACGAGGCGGCCCTGCGCGCCGCCGTCGACGACGCCGGCTACGAGCTCACCGGCCGGGCCTGACCGCCCGGCGGGTCCGGGGCCCGGCCCCCGGCCGGCGCCGCCTCCACGAACCCCCTGGGGGTATCGGGCCCCGGACCCCCGCCCGCCCCACCGCCCCACCGACGACCCACGAGGAGCCCAGATGACCACCCAGGCGCCCGCCTCCACCGAGGTGGAACTCCAGATCGGCGGCATGACCTGCGCCTCGTGCGCCGCCCGGATCGAGAAGAAGCTCAACCGCATGGACGGGGTCACCGCCACCGTCAACTACGCCACCGAGAAGGCCAAGGTGAACGTCACCGGCGCCGTCGAGGTCGCCGACCTGATCGCCACCGTCGAGGCCACCGGCTACACCGCCGCCGTGCCCCGCCCCGCCGCCGCCGAGTCCGCCGCGGGCCCGGACGACGGTGCCGAGCCCGCCGACGAACTCGCCCCGCTGCGGCAGCGGCTGATCACCGCACTCGCCCTGGCCGTCCCGGTCATCGCCATGGCGATGGTCCCCGCCCTCCAGTTCGACAACTGGCAGTGGCTCTCGCTCACCCTCGCCGCCCCCGTCGTCACCTACGCCGCCTGGCCCTTCCACAGGGCCGCCTGGACCAACGCCCGGCACGGCGCCGCGACCATGGACACCCTGGTCTCGCTCGGCACCGGCGCCGCGTTCCTCTGGTCGCTGTGGGCGCTGTTCTTCGGCCACGCCGGGATGCCCGACATGCGGCACGGCTTCGAGTTCACCATCGCCCGTTCCGACGGCTCGTCCAACATCTACCTGGAGGCCGCCGCCGGGGTCACCGCCTTCATCCTGGCCGGCCGCTACTTCGAGGCGCGCTCCAAGCGCACCGCGGGCGCCGCGCTCAAGGCGCTGCTGCAACTCGGCGCCAAGGACGTCACCGTGCTGCGCGGCGGCGCCGAGCTCCGCGTCCCGGTCGCCGAACTGACCGTCGGCGAGCTGTTCGTGGTCCGCCCCGGCGAGAAGATCGCCACCGACGGCGTGGTCGTCGAGGGCGCCTCCGCCGTCGACGCCTCGATGCTGACCGGCGAGTCCGTGCCCGTCGAGGTCGGCCCCGGCGACACCGTCACCGGCGCCACCGTCAACGCCGGCGGCCGCCTGGTCGTCCGGGCCGCCCGGGTCGGCGCCGACACCCAGCTCGCCCGGATGGCCAGGCTCGTCGAGGACGCCCAGAGCGGCAAGGCCGCCGCCCAGCGGCTCGCCGACCGGATCTCCGCCGTCTTCGTACCGATCGTCATCACCCTGGCCCTGGCCACCCTCGGCTACTGGCTCGGCACCGGCGAGGGCTGGACCGCCGCCTTCACCGCCGCCGTCGCCGTGCTGATCATCGCCTGCCCCTGCGCCCTCGGCCTGGCCACCCCGACCGCCCTGATGGTCGGCACCGGCCGCGGCGCCCAGCTCGGCGTCCTCATCAAGGGCCCCGAGGTGCTGGAGAACACCCGCCGGGTCGACACCGTCGTCCTGGACAAGACCGGCACCGTCACCACCGGCCGGATGACCCTGCTCGCCGTGCGCACCGCCGAGGGCGTCACCGAGGACGAGGCGCTGCGTCTGGCCGGCGCCCTGGAGCACGCCTCCGAGCACCCGATCGCCGCCGCCATCGCCACCGCCGCCGCCGAGCGCCTCGGCACCCTGCCCGCCGTCGAGGGCTTCGAGAACGTCCCCGGCCTCGGCGTCCAGGGCGTCGTCGACGGCCACGCGGTGGTCGCGGGCCGCGAGTCCCTGCTCGCCGCGTGGTCGCAGCACCTGCCCGCCGCGCTCGCCGGGGCCAAGCGCGCCGCCGAGGCCGCCGGCCGCACCGCCGTCGCGGTCGGCTGGGACGGCGAGGCCAGGGCCGTCCTGGAGGTCGCCGACGCGGTCAAGCCCACCAGCGCCGAGGCGATCGCCCAACTGCGCGCCCTGGGCCTGCGGCCGGTGCTGCTCACCGGTGACAACCGGCTGGTCGCCGAGGCCGTCGCCGCCGAGGTCGGCATCCCCGCCGAGGACGTGATCGCCGAGGTGCTGCCGCAGGACAAGGTCGCGGTGGTCCAGCGGCTGCAGGGCGAGGGCAAGGTCGTCGCGATGGTCGGCGACGGCGTCAACGACGCCGCCGCGCTCGCCCAGGCCGACCTCGGACTCGCCATGGGCACCGGCACCGACGCCGCCATCGAGGCCGCCGACCTCACCCTGGTCCGCGGCGACCTGCGCGCGGCCGCCGACGCCATCCGCCTCTCCCGCAGGACCCTGGGCACCATCAAGAGCAACCTCTTCTGGGCCTTCGGCTACAACGTCGCCGCCCTGCCGCTGGCCGCCGCCGGCCTGCTCAACCCGATGATCGCGGGCGCGGCGATGGCCTTCTCCTCGGTCTTCGTGGTCGGCAACAGCCTCCGGCTGCGGACCTTCCGCTGACCCTCCGGGCCGCCGATCCCGCCCCCGGATCCCGTCCGCCGGATCCCGCCCGCCGGTCCCCGCGAGCCCCCGGAACCACCCGGTTCCGGGGGCTCGGGCGTGTCCGCCCGCACGCCCCGGGCCGGCCGCCCCGGGCCGCCCGGCCGCACCGGCCCGAGGAGCCGCACTGGCCCGATGAGGGGACACCGCCGAGGCGTTCCCGCAGGTCGGCGGCCCGGTGACATAGCCTGGCGCCTTGCCGCCCCGCCGTCGGCCGGACGGCTCTCGGGACCGTGGACAAGGGGTGCAGGGTGGCTTCCTCGGCGACGGAGGGCCCGGGCGAAGGCGCCCCGGGGCACGGCCGGCGGTTCCGGGCCTGGCTGCTCGAAGGCCTCTCCGACATGGCCAAGCAGCACCCCGGACCGCACGCCCAGGCACCCGCCGAACGCGGCCGCCCCTGGTGGCGGGTGATGTGCCTGACCGGCCTCGACTACTTCTCCACCCTCGGCTACCAGCCCGGCATCGCCGCCCTCGCCGCCGGCCTGCTCTCCCCGGTGGCCACCGTCGTCCTGGTCGTCGTCACCCTCTGCGGCGCCCTGCCCGTCTACCGCAGGGTCGCCCGGGAGAGCCCGCACGGCGAGGGCTCGATCGCGATGCTGGAACGCCTGCTCTCGTTCTGGCAGGGCAAGCTCTTCGTCCTCGCCCTGCTCGGCTTCGCCGCCACCGACTTCATGATCACCATCACCCTGTCCGCCGCCGACGCCACCGCCCACCTGGTCGAGAACCCGCACCTGCACGACGCCCTGACCGGCCGCCAGGTCCCCATCACGCTGGTGCTGATCGCCCTGCTCGGCGGTGTCTTCCTCAAGGGTTTCAGCGAGGCGATCGGGCTGGCGGTCTTTCTGGTCGGGATCTACCTCTCGCTCAACGTGGTCGTCGTCGTCACCGGCTTCTACCACGTGCTGCGGTCCCCGCACGTGGTCGGGGACTGGGCGGACGCGCTGACCGCCGAACACGGCAACGTCCTCGCCATGGTCGGCGTCGCCCTGGTGACCTTCCCCAAGCTGGCGCTCGGCCTCTCCGGCTTCGAGACCGGCGTCGCCGTCATGCCGCACATCGAGGGCGACCCCGACGACACCGAGGAGAAGCCCACCGGCCGGATCCGCGGCGCCCGCAAGCTGCTCACCACCGCCGCCCTGATCATGAGCGTCTTCCTGATCACCACCAGCTTCATCACCACCCTGCTGATCCCGAAGGAGGCCTTCGAGAAGGGCGGCCAGGCCAACGGCCGGGCGCTCGCCTACCTGGCCCACGAGTACCTCGGCAACACCTTCGGCAGCGTCTACGACCTCTCCACCATCGCCATCCTCTGGTTCGCCGGCGCCTCCGCGATGGCCGGCATGCTCAACCTGCTGCCGCGCTACCTGCCCCGCTACGGCATGGCCCCGCACTGGGCGAAGGCGGTGCGGCCGATGGTCATCGTGCTCACCCTGATCGCCTTCCTGGTCACCTGGATCTTCGACGCCGGCGTGGACGCGCAGGGGGGCGCCTACGCCACCGGCGTCCTGGTGCTGATCAGCTCCGCCGCCATCGCCGTCACCATCGCGGCCCGCGCCGCCCGCCAGCACCGCTGGACGATCGGCTTCGCGGCCATCGCGGCCGTCTTCCTCTACACCACGGCCCTCAACATCGCCGAACGCCCCGACGGCGTGAAGATCGGCGCCTGCTTCATCGCCGCCATCATGCTCGTCTCCTTCCTCTCCCGCCTCAAGCGCGCCTTCGAACTGCGCGTCACCGACGTCGTCTTCGACGAGGCCGCCGAGCGCTTCGTGCGCGACTACACCCACCGGCCGCTGCGGCTGATCGCCAACGAGCCGAAGCGCCGCGACCTCGCCGAGTACCAGGCGAAGAAGCACCAGATCCGGGCCGACAACGACATCCCCGCCGAGGACGACCTGGTCTTCGTCGAGGTGACGGTCCGTGACCCGTCCGAGTTCGAGGCGGTGCTCACCGTGCACGGCGAGGTCCTGCACGACCGCTACCGGGTGCTCTCGCTGGAGAGCTCCAGCGTCCCCAACGCGCTCGCCGCGCTGCTCCTCACCGTGCGCGACCGCACCGGCCAGCAGCCGCACATCTACTTCGAGTGGACCGAGGGCAATCCGTTCGCGCAGTTCCTGCGGTTCTTCCTGTTCGGGCAGGGCGAGGTCGCGCCGGTCACCAGGGAGGTCCTGCGCGAGGCCGAGCCGGACCGCTCCCGCCGCCCGCGGGTGCACGTCGGCTGAGGGGTTGTGCCGATGGGGCGTCAGATGCCTACCATGGCGGCCCCGCCGGCCCCGCCCCGCCCTTCCGCAGAGGAGCAACGCCCGTGCGCCATCGAAGGTTCGGTTCGATCGCCCTGACCGGGGCCCTCGCCCTCGCCGCCCTCGGCACCGCCCCGGCCGTCGCCGCCTCCCCGGTCGCCGCCCCGGCCGGCGCGGGCTCCCCGGGCGTCGCCGCCGCCCCGGGGAGTCCGCGGCACGGTGTCGAGGTGTTCGGCGACGACGGCTCGATCGGCCGGGCCACCGTGCCCGCCGCCTCCCCGTACCTGACCGGCGGCCGGCCCGGACTCGCGCCCGCCCCCGGGGACGGCGAGGTCACGCCGATCCTGCGCGGCGGCGAGCCGGCGGACAAGGTCGACGTCGTCGTCATCGGTGACGGCTACACCGCCGCCGAGCAGCAGAAGTTCCGTGCCGACGCCCTCGCCAAGTGGCAGGAGCTGAGCGCCGTCGAGCCGTACGCCGCCTACCGGGGCCTGTTCAACGTCTGGGCGGTCGCCACCGTCTCCGCCGAGTCCGGCATCACCGGCGATCCGGACCGCGCCACCGTCCGGGACACCGCCCTCGGCTCCTACTTCTGGTGCGAGGACATCGAACGCCTGCTCTGCGTCGACACCGCGGCCGTCGAGACCTACGCCGCCAAGGCCCCGCAAGCCGACCTCGTGCTCGTCGTCGCCAACACCGCCAAGTACGGCGGCGCCGGGTACAACGTCGCCTCCCCGCTCGGCTACGACGGCATCGCCACCGTGGCGGGCGGCAACCCCAGGGCGGGCCAGATCGCGGTGCACGAGACCGGCCACTCACTCGGCAAGCTCGCCGACGAGTACTTCTACGACGGCGACGACGTCTACCCGGCCGAACTGGGCGAGCCGGACGAGCCCAACATCAGCATGTCCACCGCCGACCGGCTGGCCCGCGACCACGCCAAGTGGTACCGCTGGCTCGGCCGCACCTCGCCCGACGGGGGAGTGGTCGGCAGCTACGAGGGCGGCGGCTACTACCCCAAGGGGCTGTACCGGCCCACCGAGAACTCGATCATGCGGTCGCTGGGGCGGGAGTTCAACCTGCCCGGGCGCGAGGCGATGATCGCCGGCTTCTACCGGCACGCCGTCCCGCTCACCAGCCCCACCCCGGCCGGCACCCCGCTCACCCGCGCCGACCGCCTCACCGTCGACCTCCCGGTCACCGGCACCGTGCTGCGCTGGTCGGTGGACGGCCGTGAGCTGCCGCAGTGGCGCGGCCGCACGTCGGTCAACCTGGCCACCGCCCCCCTCCCCGGCCCGCCCGGCCGCGTCCACACCCTCACCGCCACCGCCACCGACCCCACCCCCGCCGTCCTCGACCCCACCCTCCGCCCCCGCCTGACCGCCACCCTCACCTGGCCCGTCACCCGCTGACCGGGCCCTCCCCGGCCCGCCGCCCGCACCCGCACGCCTGCGGCACGAGAAGTCGGCGGGTCCGACTTCCCACTCCCGGGCCACGGCCCCGCCCGGCCTTCGGCGCGCAGGGTCGGCGGGGCCGACTTTCTGCTCCGGGGCGCGGCGTCAGGCCGCCGTGAGGACGGTCTCGTCGTAGGGGGTGACGGGGGTGAAGCCGAGGCGGCGGTAGAGGGCGAGGGCGGTGGGGTGGTCGGCGCGGACGTTGAGGCCGATGTGGTCGGCGCCGCCCTCCGCGAGGAGCTCGCACAGGCGGGCCGTGCAGGCGGCGGCGAGGCCCCGGCCGCGGGCGTCCGGGTGGGTGGTGACGTTGCCGATCACCGCCACCCGACGTCGCGGCGAGGAGACGTGCACCCCGGCGGTCGCGACCAGCCGGCCCGCGTCGTCCCGGATCCCGACGTACGGGCCCGCGGTCAGCATCCGTTCGTCGAACCAGTTGCCCGGGTACCCGGCGGCGAACAGGGCGAGCAGGTCCGGCAGGTCGGCCGGGCCGAGCAGCCCGGCGCCGCGCCCGAGGTGGGGCGCGAGGGCGGTGCGGTCGGTGAGCGCCATCCGCAGCATCGCCGTCCGCCGTTCGGCGCGGTAGGCCGGTGCGAGGGCGTCCACCCCGCCGGTGGTGAGGTGGGCGAGCAGGCGCCGGGGCAGGACCGGCCGCATCGCCCGCAACAGCCCGGCCAGTTCGCCTGTGCGCTCGGACCGGGCCAGACCGAGCAGGGTCGGCACCTCCCCGACCGTGTACAGCAGTGCCACCGGGCCGTCCGCCGAGGCGGTGTACCAGGCGGTGTGCGACCAGAACGGCTCGTCCAGATCGCCGAGTTCGAAGAGGTGCAGCTCCGGGTCGCGGCCGAACCGGTCGGCGAGCACCGCCCGGTCGTGCAGGCTGGTCAGCGGGGCCCAGGCTGCCGAAGGGGCGGACGAGGCCGAAGGAGCGGAATCGGAGGACACCCCGCCGAGCCTACGCCCGCCCGTCCGCTCCCCGGTCGGCCGGGCCGAGGAGCGCACGCAGCCGGCCGGGCGGCAGACCGGCGGTCCGGTGCATCACCCGGGTCAGGTGTGCCTGGTCGCTGAAGCCCAACTCCTGGGCCAGCAGCGCGAGTCGCGTCTCACCCTCGGTCAGCCGCTCCAGCGCGAGGGCGACTCGCAACCGGTTGCGGTAGCGGGCGATGCCCTCGCCCGTCGCGGCCCGGAAGATCCGGCTCAGGTGGTACGGCGAACAGCCGACCGCCCGCCCCAGCTGGTCCAGCCCGAGCCCGAGGTCGGCCGCCAGGGCCGCCCGCGCGGCGTCCACCAGCTGCCGGCGCGCGGCGTCCCGGGCCGGTCGGCCGCTCTCGACCCGGGCCGCCGGGGCCAGGGCCGACAGCACCTCACCCGTCAACGCCAGGGTCCGTTCGGCCAGTTCGAAGGAGTCCGCGCCGTCGCGCGCCCGGGCGGTCAGCAGCCGGTGGGCCACCGCCATCCGGGCCGTGGTGAACACCAGCCCCTGCGGCACCTCGGGGTCGCCGCCCAGCAGGGCGGCCACCTGCGGCTCGGAGAGCAGCACCTCGGTGTAGACGTCCCCGCCCCGCGGATGCGCGAACTGCTGCTCGCAGCCCATCCGTTCGACGTACACGCAGGCCGGGTCCAGCACCTGCTCGACCCCGTCGGCGCGCCCCTGGAACATCCCGCGCCGCACCAGCGCCAGCCCGAACACCGGTGCCGGCCGCAGGTCCGTCCACCCGTGCGGCGGATCGAGGCAGCTCACATCGGCGACGTACAGGTCGCCCTCGTCCAGCAGGCACGCACGCTCCACCGCCATGCCCGCACCCTACCCGCTCCCTCCGAGGACCACCCTCCGGCTCAACCGGTGTGCAGGATCCGGAAGTTGTCCGGGTCGGCGGGATCCCGGTCGACGACCTGGACCGGCGGCCACACCCACTGCCAGACGCCGACGCCCGGCGTGCGCGAGAACCGGACCGGCCCCCGCGTCCCCTCCACCGCCACGCGCCGCCAGTCCGCGCCGGGGGAGCGCAGCACCTCCGCGAGGACGGTGATCGTGTCGTAGCCCTCGAAGGCGACGAAGGACGGTGCCTGCGCCAGCCGCTCGCGCAGCGCCGCGCCGACGCGTGCGCCGAGCGGCCCCGGCTGCTCGGGCAGGTAGCGCAGGAACGGGACGGCGGCGCCGTCGTCGCCCAGCAGGGCCCGCCACTCGGCGAACTCCGGCTGGCCGGCCGGGGCCCCGATCAGCACCCCGGCGAGGCGCCGGTCGCGGCGGACGGCCCGGACGATCGGCACCGCCGGCTCCGGGGTGCCCGTCAGCAGGAGCAGGGCCGTCGCCCCGCTGTCGGCGAGCGCGTCGGCCAGGGCGGCGGGGGACAGGGCACGGGCGTCGAGCTCGACGAGGCTGCCGCCGCTCGCGCCGAGGTGGTCCCGCAGGATGCCGGTCCCGGACGCCCAGTAGGCGCTGGGCTCGGCCGCCACGGCGATCCGGCGGTGACCCGCGTCGCGCAGGAAGTCCGCGTAGATCCGCCAGCCGTGGGACTGCGCCGGGGCGAGCCGCGCCACCCGGTCGGTCGGCCGGTCGGTGAGCGCGTCGAGGACCGCCGACGAGCAGAGGAACGGCAGGCCGAGCGCGTCCGCCCGGGCGGCGACGGTGCGGGCGACGACGCTGTGGTACTCCCCGGCCAGGGCGGCCACCCCGAGGGCCGCCAGTTCGTCGACCGCCGCCGCGGCCCGCTGCGGATCGGCCGCGGTGTCCCGCACGACCAGTTCGAGCGGCCGTCCGGCGATCCCGCCGGCCGCGTTCACCTCGGCGACGGCCAGGTCGAGTCCGGCCAGCAGGTGCCGGCCCGCCTCGGCCCAGCCGGGCCGGGTGAGCGGGACGAGCGCGCCGATCCGCACGGACGCGCCGTCGGGGCCGTCGGGCCCGTCGGTCCGCTGCGCTTCGGGTCGTGAGGGTGACGGGCTCATGGGTCGGTGTCTCCCGGGTGGCGAGTCGGTGGCGGCGGGCCCGGACCGCAGGGCGCCGCGGCCCGTGATCATGCCCGACATTGCAGCCACGACCACCGCCCGGAAGCAAGCGATTATCGGCGCCCCGCCCGGGCGGGGAGCGGATCGCGATCGCGCAAGAAACGACAAGCCGCGGGGGCGGGCCCGGCGGGAGGCTGGAGGTGGCCGGCGCCCCGGACGGGGGTCGGGGCGCCGGCCCGGTCCGTCGGCCCCCGTGCTGCACTGCCCCGAGCGAGGAGTCCCGGTGAACGATCCGACCACCCCTTCCGCGTCCTCCACGTCCTCCACGTCCTCCGCCGCGCCCGGCCGGCGCCGGGTGCTGCGCGGGGCGCTCGCCCTCGCCGGTGCGATGGCGCTGCCGCCGTTGGCCGCGCCGTCGCCCGCCGTCGCCGCGCCGCCCACCGGGTCCGCCGTCGCCGTGCGGCGGTTCGGCCGCTACGAGGTGCTGGCCCTGCTCGACGCGCACGGCCCCTTCCCGGGAACCCGCCAGGCCGCCTTCCCCGACGCGACGGCCGCCGACTGGGAGCGCGCCCGCCGTCTGGACCCGGCGGCGTTCGGCCCGGGCGACACCTGGGAGCCGGACTTCCGCTGCTACGCCGTCCGCCGCCCCGGCGGCCGGGTCACCCTGGTCGACACCGGCATCGGCCCGGTCGGCAGCCCGGCCTCCGGCTGGGCTCCCGTCCCCGGCAGGCTGCCCGCGGTGCTCGCGCGGGCCGGGATCGCCCCGGCGGACGTCGAGGCGGTGGTCCTGACCCACCTGCACGAGGACCACTACGGCTGGTCGGTCACCCCCGAGGGCGCGCCGGTGTTCCCGAACGCCCGCTACCTGGTGCAGCACGCCGAGGTCGCGGCCCTGGGGCCGACCCGGACGGCCCGCACCTACGTCGTCGAACCGCTGCTCCGGGCCGGGCGGCTGGACGAGGTGGACGGCCGCACGGTGCTCTCCGGCCGGGGCCGTCCCGGCGGCGCCATCACCCTGCTGCCCACCCCCGGGCACACCCCGGGCCACCAGTCGGTGCTGGTCGAGGGCGGCGGCGACCGGTTGTTGGTGACCGGGGACGTCCTGGTCCACGCCGTCCAGCTGGCCTCGCCCGCCGTGGGCTACCGCTACGAGGCCGATCCCGCGACGGCCCGCCGCAGCCGCGAACAGCTCCTCGACGACGCCCGCCGCAGCGGCGCGGTGCTCGCCACCGCGCACCTCAACCGGCCCTTCGTCCGGCCGTGGGCCGTGGAGGTGTCCACCGGCTGACGCCGCCCCGGTCCGCGGCCCCGTGCGGCGTTGTGGCGGGGGGTGTGGTCGCGTGGTGTCGTCGGGCGGTGGGCCGTGGAGGTGTCCGTCGGTTGACGCCGCCCCGGTCCCGTGTGGCGTTGTGGCGGGAGGGTCGGGGTGTGGTCGCGTCGTGTTGTTCGGCCGTGGGCCGTGGAGGTGTCCACCGGCTGACGCCGCCCCGGCCCCGTGCGGCGTTGTGGCGGGGGGTGTGGTCGCGTGGTGTCGTCGGGCGGTGGGCCGTGGAGGTGTCCGTCGGCTGACGCCGCCCCGGTCTGCGGCCCCGCGCGGCGCTCTGGCGGGACGGGCCGGCGTGTGGTCCCATCGCGACGAGGGGCGGGTGGGGGCCTGCCGGAGCCGAGAGGGGTCGGGTTCGCATGGACGAGCAACCGTTCCGCACCGCGCAGGCCGGGGACGCCCCGGTCGTCCTCGCCCCGGACGGCGCCGTCGTCAGGCCGCTGCTGGCGCTGGACGGCCTCGGCAGCCAGGCCGTCTTCGAGCTCGCCCCCGGTGCGGTGACCCGGGCGGTGTCGCACGCCACCGTGCGGGAGCTCTGGTACGTCACGGCCGGGCGCGGGCGGATCTGGCGGCGGCAGTCCGGCCGGGAGAGCGTGGACGCGCTGTGCGCGGGGACGTCGGTCTCGGTGCCGCTGGGGACGGCCTTCCAGTTCCGCGCCGAGGAGGACAGCCCCGGCCCGCTGCGGATCGTCGCCGTCACCATGCCGCCCTGGCCGGACGGCTCGACCACGGAGGCCCGCCCCGAGCGCGGTCCCTGGCAGCCCACGGTGGGCTGACGGGGCCGGCGGCCCGGGGCGGGCCTCCGTCGAGCGGCTCGGGGCGGCTCGGACGGCTCAGATCGGCAGGACCAGGTCCTGGCCGGGCTGGATGAGGTCCGGGTCCTCGCCGAGCAGGGTGCGGTTCCGCTCGTACAGCACCGGCCAGCCGCCGGGGATCCCGAACCGGTCGGCGATGCTCTCCAGGGTGTCGCCCGGGACCACCGTCCAGATGCCGGACCCGTCGGCCGGGGGAGGTGCGGCGGAGGTCTCCGCGGACGTTCCGGGGGCGGTCGTGGTCTCCTCCTTCTCGACGGGCGCCTTCCTCTCGGCGGGCGCCTTCTTCTCGGCCGGCCGGGTTTTCACCGGCGGCCGCTCGCTGGTGCGGGCGGCGCGGGTGCCGCAGACCGGCCACGGGCTGAGCCCGCGCCGTGCGGCGAGGTTGTCGGCGACGGCGATCTGCTGTTCGCGGCTGGCGAGGTCGGCGCGCGGCGCGTAGGCCAGGCCGCCGTTCTCCCGCCAGGTCGGCTGGTCGAACTGGAGACCACCGAAGTAGCCGTTGCCGGAGTTGATGCGCCAGTTGCCGCTGCTCTCGCAGGCGGCCACCCGGTCCCAGTCGATCACGGCCCCCCGATCGGTGCCCGCCCCACCTCCCCGACCCGGTGGCGCGGCGTGTGCCGCGGGAGCGGCGAGGACGGCTGCGGCCAGGGTGCAGGCGGCGGTGGGGAGCAGGCGGCGCAGGTGCGCGGTGGGGGGCATGGGCGGCTCTCAGGTCCGGAGACAGGGCTTGCGCCGCTCGGGAGCGGCGCGTTCCCACCGACGCACACCGGGGGCGCGGTTTCGCCGCCGACACGTCGGGCGGGTCACCCGCCCGGCCCCGCGCCGCCACCCGGGCGGCCCCGGCCGTCGCCCGTGCCGCGCCCGTACCGCTCACGCCTCCCTCCCGCCGTCCCGGACAGACGACGGCCCCCCGGCGCGGACGCCGGGGGGCCGAGCGGGAAGCGTATTCGAAAGTGCGGTGAATCCGCAGGTCAGCGGGCCTGCCGGGTCAGCGGGTCTGCTGCCGCTCGGCCGCCGCGGCGGCCTGCTTGCGCCGCTTCTCGTCCTTCTCGTGCTTCTCCTTGACCCGGACGGTCTCCTTGCGGACCTCCAGCTGGATCGTGCGCTCGCGCTGGAGCCACTCCGGGTTCTCCTCGCGCAGCTCCTCGATCTGCTCGGTGGTGAGCGCCTCCGTGATGCCGCCACGCGCCAGGCCGGACGCCGAGACGCCGAGCCGCGAGGCCACCACGGAGCGCGGGTGCGGGCCGTTGCGGCGCAGGTCCTGCAGCCACTGCGGCGGCGTGGTCTGCAGGGCGGTGAGCTCCTCGCGGGAGATCACGCCCGACTGGAAGTCGGCGGGGGTGGCGCCGAGGTAGACCCCGAGCTTCTTCGCCGCCGTCGCCGGCTTCATGGTCTGCGTGGTCTTCTGCTTGAGCGATGTCATGGTCACCAGGGTAAGCGAGCGGCCGACGCTCCCCGTCACGGTCGGTAGCCTTGGTCGGGTGACAGAGATGCAGGTGACACCCTCGTTCCGGCTGGCCTACGTCCCGGGAGTGACCCCCGGCAAGTGGGCGCGCGTCTGGTCGGAACGACTGCCGGACGTTCCGCTCGCCCTGGTCGCGGTGGAAGCCGCCGACGGCGAGCCGACGCTGCGCGCGGGCGGCGCGGACGCGGGCCTGGTGCGGCTGCCGGTCGACCGGACCGGCCTGAGCGCCATCCCGCTGTACACCGAGACGACCGTGGTCGTCTTCCCGAAGGACCACTGGCTGGCGGCGGCCGAGGAGGTCACCGTCGAGGACCTCGCGGACGACGTGGTCTTCCACCCGCTCGACGACACCCTCGTCTGGGAGCAGCTGCCCGGCCGCCCGGCCATCGAGCGGCCGGCGACCACGGCGGACGCGATCGAACTGGTCGCGGCCGGTGTCGGCGTGCTCCTCGTCCCGCAGTCCCTGGCCCGCCTGCACCACCGGCGCGACCTCACCTACCGGACGATGGCGGACGCCCCGCAGTCCGGGGTGGCGCTGTCCTGGCTGGAGGACCGGACCACGGACCTGGTGGAGGAGTTCATCGGCATCGTCCGCGGCCGCACGGTCAACAGCTCCCGCGGCCGCGGCCAGACCGCCCCCACCCCGGCGAAGCAGCAGCAGCCCGGCTCCGCCAAGGGCAGGAGCACCGGCGGCCGCCCGTCGCCGACCCGCACCACCGGCGCCGCCCGCTCCCGCGGCGCCTCCGGCAACGCCCCCCGCCGCGGCCGCCCCAAGCGCCGCGGCTGACCCCCGGCGCCGGGGGATCCGGCAGGTCTGACGGGGCGTCAATCCGTGCTGCGCGGCGGCCGGTCGGCCTGTCCGTCGAGGGCGTTCCGGTGGGCGATCACGGCGTTCAACAGGGCGGCGCCGCGCTCGGCGTCGTCCACGCTCACCGCGAAGTCCGCGCCCGTGCGGGGCGTGATCACCAGGCACTCGCCGCGGCGCAGCATCACCGTGGTGCCCAGGCCGCTCAGCCGGTAGCCCCAGCCGCCCACCTGGGCCGGGGTGCGCCGTTCGGCCCGGGCCGAGGCGATCTGCTCCGGCGCCCAGTGCCGGGACGGCCGGCCGAGCGGGCCGAACGCCACCGTCAGGCCCTGCTCGCCGACCCGCGCCCGCACCGACGAGCAGCCGCCCGCGGCCAGGGCGACGACCGCCGGCGGGGCGGCCGCCGCCCAGGCCGGGCCGCCCAGCCCGGCGACGGCGCCCAGCGCCGAACCCACGGCGCCCAGCCCGGCGACGGCGGCCAGCCGGCCGAGCCAGGGGTTGACCGCCCGGGAGAGCCAGACGGCGCGCTGCCCGTCCGGGAGTTCGAGCCGCGTTTCGTCGGCGGCCGTCACGGCGCGCGGCCCCGGCCCGCCGCGCCGGGCGAGCCACCCGGCCAGCAGGCCCGCCCCGACGGCCGCGGCCAGGACCAGCGCCGCCTCGGCTCCCACCGGGCGGGCCTCCTGCCAGCTCGGGCGGTCCAGGTTGGCCGAGACGATCGAGGCCTGAACACCCGTCAGCACGGCCCCGCCGAAGCCCAGTCCGGCCGCCGACCAGAGCCGGGCCTGTTCCCCGCCGCGCCACCGGGCGACGGCGCCCGCCACGACCACCGCCACCCAGAGGCCGGCGGGGACGAGCGCCGCGGTCGTCAGCGGCATCGAACCGTCCGGCGCGGATCCGCTCCAGTGCGTGGCCAGCGGCTCCGGCAGCCGGCTCCGCGCCACCCACGGCAGCCCGACCAGCAGCGCGAACACCCCGGACACCGCGACGGCCCGGAGCGCCACCGCCCCGCCGTGCGGCCTGGTGTCCCGTCCCGAACCGTCGCTCACTCCAGCCCCCTGATCATCTCGACGATCTCCTCCCTGCCGAAGCCCGCGTGCTCCGCGTCCGCCACCAGTCGGCGCACCGCGTCCAGCAGGTCGGCGCGCCGGTCGGCGCCCTGGAGGACCGTGACGCCGCGCCCCCGCCGGAACTCCAGCACCCCCTCGTCGCGCAGCGCCCGCAGTGCCCGCAGCACCGTGTTCGCGTTCACTCCGAGCGCCGCCGCCAACTCCCGTGCCGGGGGCAGTCGTTCCCCGGGCGCGCACTCGCCCTCCCCGACGGCGCGCCGGATCGCCGCCGCGACCTGTTCGTGCAACGGCCGCGCGTCCCCGGTCTCCAGCTTCAGCAGCATGGTGCTAGTGACCGTAGCACCATATCCGTGTCCTGCCACGAGGGAAGTGCCCCGGCCGACGGTGGTTGCCCTCCGGCTGGTTGGATCCCGGTATGACGGACTGGTCGCGACTCAGCCACGCCTACGGCCCCGCCGACGACATCCCGGAGCTGCTGGACCGGATCGCCTCGGCTCCGACCGACGAGCTCTGGGGCGACCTGTGGTCGGCGCTCTGCCACCAGGGCAGCGTCTACCCGGCCTCCTTCGCGGCCCTGCCCTGGCTGGCCGGAAGGGCCGGGTGCGGGGACCGGGAGCAGGAGGTCAACGCCCTGCTCCTGGCCGGCGCGATCATGGCCGGGGACCGGCAGGCACACGGGGCCGGTGACGTCCGCACGGAGTTCGCGGCGACGGTCGCCACCCTGCTCGCGGCGGTGAACCGGCAGCTGCGGGCCGCCACGGACCCCACCGACTACGTGTACCTCCTGGAGGCCATGCTGGGCCTCGAAGGCGTCCCCGGCTGGAGCGAGGAGCTCGCCCGGGGGATCGTCGACGAGGAGTACCAGATCGCCTGCCCGGGCTGCGGGACCGATCTGTTCGTTGCCCTCGGCGAGCGCGGGTTCTTCTCGGCCGCCGAGGACTACGCGCTCTCGGGGGAGGGCGTCGAGACCCGTCCGCTGCGTCCGGCGGCGCCTGCCGGTCTCGACGGCATCGGTCGGCGCCTCCACGAGCTCGCGTCGGCCGACGGCCGGCGTGAGGTTGCCGGTGTGCTGACGTATGTCTTCGGTCGTGCGGGTTGTCCCGTGTGCGAGGCCGACTTCGTGCTCGCCGAGGCGATCGCTTCCGACCGGTGAGCCGGCCGGCCGCCGCGTGCCCGGGTGATCAGTCGCGGAGCGCACGGCGGACGGTGGTGGTGAGAAGGGTCACGGCGAGCAGGGCCAGGGCCAGGGCGGCGACGAGGACCGGGGCGGGGCCGGCGGGGTGGCCGGCGCGGCGGACGGTGCCCATGAAGTCGAGGGCGGCGACCTGGTTCACCGCCAGGTACCAGAGCGGGAGGTAGAGGGCCTGGAAGAGCCGGTGGCTGCGGGAGAGCGTGCCGAGGGCGAGGGCCAGTGAGGGGATGAACAGGGCGCCGGCCGTCCAGGCGGCCGCACCGGCGGTGTCGCCGGCCGCCGCCAGTCGCACCAGCACGCCCGCGCCGAGCAGGGCGGTGAGCAGGACCCCGGCGGCCCATTCGGCGAGCAGCCGGGTGCGGGCGGCGGGGTAGGCGCCGAGCAGGGCCTCCAGGCCGTACTCGGCCGAGCGGCTGCCGAGACGGGACCAGAGCAGGACCGGCCAGATCCAGGCGGCGGGCAGCACCGCGCCCGCGCCGGTGTCCGGCGGGACGGCGAGGCCGGCCGCGAGCAGGCCGGCGGCGGCGAGCCACCACCAGCGCGAGGCGTCGGCGAACAGGACCCGCGCCTCCCCGGCCAGCAGCCGGCCGAAGCCGACGCCGACGCCGACGCCGCGGCGCGGGCCCGCCGGGGCCGTGGCGGGTGTGGCAAGCGTGGCGGGCGGGAGCACCGGGGGAGCGGCGGGCACCGCCGCCGCCTCGCCGGTGTCCGCCGGTGCCCGCCGCCCGGCCGTGGCCCCGCGCGCCGGGTCGAAGCGGGTGAACCAGAGCGCGGGCAGCGCCGCGACCGCCACCGCGAGCAGCACCAGCAGCAGCCGCTGGGCGACGAAGCCGCCCTCCAGACCCGTGCCGTCCCACCGGAACGGCTCCAGCGGCGTGTCCACCCTGGTCAGGCCGAGGCTGAACTCGTCGCCGCCGAGGTCGGCCCCGCGGGCGGCCAGGGCGTCGCTCAGCGAGGCGGCCGCCGGGCCGAGGCCCAGCCCGCCGAACGGGGTGCCGGGGCGCTCACCGGCGATCAGCATGGCCGGGGCGCAGACGAACCAGACGACGTTGCCCAGCCCGCCGCGCAGCAGCGGCACCGTCTCGAACAGGACCGCCAGCGCGGCCGTCGCCGCGAGCAGCGGCAGCGTCAGCACCAGGAAGGGCGTCAGCAGCGCGACCGGGTCGAGCGAGCGGTCCTCGCCCCGGACCAGCTGCAGGGCCGGTGCGGTGAGCGCGAGCACGCCGAGCATCGAGGCGAGCACCAGCAGATTGCCGAGGAACTTCGCGAGCAGCAGCTCGACGTTCCGCAGCGGCGTCGCGGCCAGGATCAGGCCGACCCCGGTCTCCTCGTCGCGCCCGAGCCCCTTGCGGACCGCGTAGAACCCGCCGAGGGTGAGCCAGAGCGCGCCGGCCAGGGCGGTCGCGGTGCCGGTGTACGCGCTGTTGTACTCGCCCCGGTAGCGGCCGAGCGCGAGGATCGCCCAGTGTCCGTCGGCGGGCGGGACGGCGAGCAGACCGAGGCCGACGGCGGCCAGCAGCGTCACCGCGTAGGCGGGGCGCCGGACCCGGTCCCGGAAGTCGCCGAGGGCGAGCTGCCGGAGGCGGGCGAGCACCCCGGCGCGGGCGGGCGCGGCGCCGCTCGGAGCGCCCGCCGGAGCGCCCGGCGGCCGGCCCGCGGCGAGGGTGTCCGCGCTCATCGCCGCACCTCCGCGCGCTCGTGCGCGGCGGCGGGCCGGACCAGGCCGAGGTACGCGTCCTCCAGGTCCGGCGCGACCGGGGCCGCGTCGGCGAACGGCGGAGCGTCGGCGAGCAGCCGCAGCCGCACCCGGCCGTCGCCCGTGCGCACCATCCGGCTGACCACGTACCGCGCCTGCATGGCGGCCACCGCCCCCGGGTCGACCAGGACCTCCCACACCCGGCCGGACTGGCCGTGCAGCAGCTCCTCCGGACTGCCCCGGCGCAGCAGCCGCCCGCCGGCGACCACCGCGATGTCCCCGGCCACCGACTCGACGTCCGAGACGATGTGGGTGGACAGCAGCACCACCCGGTCCTCGGCGAGCACGCTCAGCAGGTTGCGGAACCGCACCCGCTCCTCGGGGTCGAGCCCGGCGGTCGGCTCGTCGACGACGATGACGTGCGGATCGCCGAGCAGCGCCTGGGCGATGCCGACCCGGCGCAGCATGCCGCCGGAGTAGGCGCCGAGCGGGCGGCGCACCGCCTCGGTCAGGTTCACCAGGGCGAGCAGCTCGTCGATCCGGGCCCGGGCGGAGCGGGCGGACAGCCCCTTGGCGGCGGCCAGGTAGGCGAGGAACTCGCGCGCGGTGAGCTGCGGGTGGACGCCGAAGTCCTGGGGGAGGAAGCCGAGTTCGCGCCGGAGCCGCTCGGGCCGGGCGAGCACGTCGGTGCCCCGGTAGGTGAGCCGCCCGGTGGTCGGCCGGGTGACGGTGGCGACGATCCGCATCAGCGAGGACTTGCCCGCGCCGTTCGGGCCGAGGAGTCCGAGCAGCCCGGGGCCGAGCCGCAGCGAGAGGCCGTCGACGGCGCGTTTGCCGCCCCGGTAGACCTTGCCGACGTCGGTCAGTTCGAGGTGGGGAGGGGCGGTGCGGCGGTCGTCGGGACGGCCGCCGGGGCGGGCTTCGGCCCGGCTCCCGGCCGGGGTTTCGGGGTGGATCTCGGGTCGGCTCATGGGCTCTGCTCTTCCGGCCGGTGCGTGGACGGTGCGTGACGTCGACGAGCCTCCCCGATCAGCGGGCCGCTGCCATCTGCCGTTCGGCAGAGATCGGCCCTCGTCCTGCGACGGCCGCGCGACGGGCCCCGGCCCCGGCCCCGGCGACGGACCGGGGCCGGCGCGCGCCGGCCCTTGACAGGGGGTTCGGGTGCTGGATTACTTGGCCCTGTCCGAGGAGCCAACCGAATGATCGGTCGGTGTTGACGGAGGGAGCCGCGATGAGTGACGGAACGGCCGCCGGGCCGGGCGCAGCCTCGGCCCGGCTCGGCGAGGCGCCGCCGGAGCGGCTGCTGGACGCCGGTGAGCGGATGACCCGCGAGGAACTGCGCGCGCACCAGCTGAAGCACCTGAGGGCCACGCTGCGCCACGCCTACGACAACGTCGAGCTGTACCGCCGCAAGTTCGACGCGGCCGGCCTCTCCCCCGAGGACTGCCGCACCCTCGCCGACCTCGCCCGCTTCCCCTTCACCACCAAGGCCGACCTGCGCGACACCTACCCGTACGGCATGTTCGCCGTCCCGAGGGAGAAGGTCCGCCGGATCCACGCCTCCAGCGGCACCACCGGCCGCCCCACGGTGGTCGGCTACACCGAGCACGACCTCGACGTGTGGGCCGACGTGGTGGCCCGCTCGATCCGGGCGGCCGGCGGGCGGCCCGGCCACACGGTGCACATCGCCTACGGCTACGGCCTGTTCACCGGCGGACTGGGCGCGCACGCGGGCGCCGAACGCGCCGGCTGCACGGTCGTCCCCGCGTCCGGCGGCATGACGGCCCGTCAGGTCCAGCTGATCCAGGACCTCCGTCCCGAGATCATCATGGTCACCCCGTCCTATCTGCTCACCCTGCTCGACGAGTTCGAGCGGCAGGGCGTCGACCCCCGTACCACCTCGCTGCGGGTCGGCATCTTCGGCGCCGAGCCCTGGACGGAGGAGATGCGCGCCGAGATCGAGCGGCGGATGGACCTGCACGCCGTCGACATCTACGGCCTCTCCGAGGTGATGGGGCCCGGCGTCGCCCAGGAGTGCGTGGAGACCAAGGACGGCCTGCACATCTGGGAGGACCACTTCTACCCCGAGGTGGTCGACCCGCTGACCGACGAGGTGCTGGCGGACGGCGGGAGCGGCGAACTCGTCTTCACCTCGCTCACCAAGGAAGCGCTTCCGGTGATCCGCTACCGCACCCGCGACCTCACCCGCCTGCTGCCGGGCACCGCCCGCCCCGCCTTCCGCCGGATGGCCAGGGTGACGGGGCGCAGCGACGACATGATCATCCTGCGCGGGGTCAACGTCTTCCCGACCCAGGTCGAGGAGGTCCTGCTGCGGGTGCCCGCCGTGGCGCCGCACTTCCAGCTCCGGCTGACCCGCCGGGGCCGGCTGGACCACATGACCGTGCGGGTCGAGGCGCGCCCGGAGGCCGCCCCCGGCCAGCGGGACGCGGCCGCCGCGGCGATCGCACGGGGCGTCAAGGACGGGGTGGGCGTGAGCGTGGACGTCGAGGTGGTGGACCCGTACACGCTGGAGCGCTCGGTCGGCAAGATCCGCCGGATCGCCGACCTCCGCGAGGGCTGACCCGCACCGACGGCCGGTGGGGCCGCCCTGGCCGCCCGCTGCTGCTCGACGGGCGGGCGGTGCCGTGCCGCCGGGCGTCACTTCCCGACGACGTGAACGGGCGCGGCGGACCGGGTGAACGGTGCTCGTGCGCCCTCTAAGCTGAGCCCATGAGCGGGAGCGTCCGGATATCAGGTGCACAGGCGTCCTCAGGTGCACACCTGTCGCAGGAGCCCGGTGCGGACGAGCGGCTGGACGTGGCCGCCGGCATCCTCGCCCTGCTCGCCGACCGCACCCGGCTCGCGCTGCTCCAGCGGCTCGGCGAGGGGGAGGCGGACGTGACCACGCTGACCGAGGCGGCCGGAGCGGCGCGCCCGTCGGTCAGCCAGCACCTCGGCAAGCTGCGGCTCGCCGGGCTGGTGTCGACCCGCAAGGACGGCCGGCGGGTGGTGTACGCGCTGCGGCACGGGCACCTGCGGAGGCTGGTCCAGGAGGCGCTGAGCGTGGCCGACCACCAGATCAGCGGGCTGCCGCCGCACGACTGAGCGCCGCCGGCCGCCGCCCCGCCGCCCGCGCCGGACCGGGCGGCACTTTTCCGGGCAACATGTGCACACGTATGCACATGTTGCCCTAAGGTGGAGGGAAGGCGCCCGCCGGACGGGACGCCCCGGCCCGCGCCGAGTCCGAACGGAGTCCCCGATGCTCTCCGTCCTCCGCAACCGCACCTACCGCCACCTGTTCGCCGCCCAGGTCGTCGCCCTCGCCGGCACCGGCCTGGCCACCGTGGCCCTGGGGCTGCTCGCCTACGACCTCGCCGGGCCGGCCGCCGGCTCGGTGCTCGGCACCGCGCTGGCGATCAAGATGGTCGCCTACGTGGGGATCTCCCCCGTCGTCGCGGCGCTCGCGCACCGGATCCCGCGCCGCCGGCTGCTGGTCGGCGCCGACCTGGCCCGGGCCGCGGTGGCGCTCGGGCTGCCGTTCGTCGGCTCGGTCTGGCAGGTCTATCTGCTGATCTTCGTTCTGCAGGCGGCCTCGGCCACCTTCACCCCGGCGTTCCAGTCGGTGATCCCCGAGGTCCTGCCCGAGGAGGGCGACTACACCCGGGCGCTGTCCCTCTCCCGCCTCGCCTACGACACCGAGAGCCTGGTCAGCCCGGCGCTGGCCGCCGGGCTGCTGGCGCTGGTCGGCTACCGGTGGCTGTTCTGGGGGACGGTGACCGGATTCCTCGCCTCGGCGCTGCTGGTCGTCTCGGTGGCCCTGCCGGGCGGCGCGGCCCGGGCGTCGGGGGCGTCGGGGACGGCGGGCGCGCAGCCGCTGCCGGCGCGCTCACTGGCCGGGATCCGGCTCTTCCTCTCCGTGCCCCGGCTGCGGGCGCTGCTCGCCCTGGACCTCGCCGTCGCCGCCGGCGGCGCGACGGTGATCGTCAACACCGTCGTCCACGTCCGCGACCAGCTCGGCCGGCCCGCGAGCGACGTCCCGCTCGCGCTCGGCGCGTACGGCGGCGGGTCGATGCTGGTCGCGCTGCTGCTGCCCCGGGTCCTGGGCCGGGTCGCGGACCGGGCGGTGATGCTGCCCGCCGCCTTCGCGGTCGCGGGACTGCTCGCCGCCCTGACGGCGATCACCGCGGCGGGGCCGGTGGCGGGCGGCGGCGGATGGCGCTGGCCCGCGCTGCTCGCCCTGTGGGCCGGCCTCGGCGCGGCCGGCTCGCTGATCCTCACCCCGGGCGGGCGCCTGCTGCGCTCCGCCGTGCCGCCCGCCGACCTGCCCGCCGTGTTCGCCGCCCAGTTCTCGCTGTCGCACGGCTGCTGGCTGCTCGCCTACCCGCTGGCCGGCCGGCTCGGCGCCACCGCCGGCCTCCCCGCCGCCACCGCCGCGCTCGGCACCCTCGCCCTCGCCGCCGCGGCTCTCGCCACCCACACCTGGCGCACCCCGGCCCACGTCCGCGCCCGCCGCCCCCTCCGCACCTCGGCCACCGGCCCCCGCCACCGCCCGGCGGCCCCCTGACGCCCCGGGCGTTCCCGGCGCCCCGGCACCGGGGGCGTGCCGCATCCGCTGCTGCCTGCTGCAGGGGGACGCCGCGGCCTGCCGGTGCTGCACCGAGCCGTCCGCACGGGCGGACCCCGGGCGCGTCAGAGCCGGATCACGGTGAACAGGGTGGTCCCGCGCTCCGGGTCCACTTCCTTCCGCTCGGTCTCGGTGAACCCGACCTTCGCCAGAACGCGGCGGGAAGCGGTGTTCCAGTCCCAGACCGTGGCCCACAGGCGCTCGTGCCCGGACGACCTCGCCCACTCCAGGACCGCCAGCGAGGCCTCGGTCGCGTATCCCTGGCGCCACACCCGGCGGAGCAGCTCGAACGCCAGTTCCGGTTCCCCTGCCGGTCCCCGCCCGGTGTCCACCAGGCCGCAGTAGCCGATGACGTCGTGGGAGGCCTTCCGCTCGACCGCCAGCAAGCCGGTCGACCACAGCCGGTGGGCGCGGATCGACTCCGCGAGTTCCGCGACCGTGGGACGGCCGTCGGCGTCGATCCGGCGGTGTGGCGGTACGCGTGGGTCGCGTTCGGTCCACAGCTCGCGCTGGACATCGGCCTCGGCCACCCGCCAGGGCCGGAGCAGCAGGCGGCTCGTTTCGAGCACGACCTCGCTGTCCGGAGTCACGCCATTGGTCATGCCGGTCACCCTCTCACGGGCGAACGCCCCGTCGGGCCGCGGGGGGTGGGGCCGCTCCGGCCGACCGTGGACGCCCGGTGTGCGCGGCGGCCGGGGCCGATCCCGGGCGCCGGGGGCGCGCCGCCGTCCTCCGGGTGGGGCGGAGGGATCAGGGGCCCTCGGGGCGGCCCGCCCCGGGAAGGGTCTCGCGCATCCGCACGGCGACCACCACGCCGGCCACGGCGGTGAGCACCGCGACGGCCCGGACGGCGGTGGTCACGCCGTAGGCGTCGGCGAGGGCGCCGGCCAGGAGCGCGCCGACCGCGAAGCCGCCGTCGCGCCAGAGGCGGTAGACGCCGACGGCGCGGGCGCGCCAGGCGGGGTGGGCGACGTCGCCGATGACGGCGAGCAGGGTCGGGTAGACGAGCGCGGTGCCGGCGCCGAGCAGGATCTGGGCCAGGGCCCACACCGGGAAGGTGGTGCCGGCGGCGACCAGGGCGATCGCGACGGCCTGCAGGAGCATGCCGGCGGTGATCAGGTGCTTGCGGCCGATCCGGTCGGACCACCAGCCGGTGAGGATCTGGCCGAGCCCCCAGACCGCCGGGTAGAGGGCGGCGAGCAGGCCGATCCGGGCGACCGACAGGCCGTGGGCCGCGAACAGCAGCGGGAAGATCCCCCAGGCGAGGGCGTCGTTGAGGTTGTTGACCATGCCCGCCCAGCTGGCCGAGGACAGGGCCCGGTCGGTGAGGCTGGTGGTCCGGGCGACCTGGGCGGTGGTGAGCGCGGCGTGGTGGCCGGGGCCGGCGGGGGCCGGGTGGAGGGCGGCCTCGGCGCGGGCGTGTGCGCGGGTCTCACGCACGGCGAGCACGGACAGGCCGAGGCCGAGGGCGGCGTACGCGATGCCGAGCAGGAACGGCTGGGGGCGCAGGCCCCAGTGGGCGGCGATGGCGCCGGTGCCCATCGCGGTGGCGGCGACGGCGAGGTAGCCGGCGGCCTCGTTGAGGCCCATGGCCAGGCCCCGGCGCGCGGGGCCGACCAGGTCGATCTTCATGATCACGGTGGTCGACCAGGTCAGGCCCTGGTTGACGCCGAGCAGGACGTTCGCGAACACCACCCAGCCCCAGGTCGGCGCCCAGATCAGCAGCAGCGGCACCGGGAAGGCGAGCAGCCAGCCGGCGACCAGGACCGGTTTGCGGCCGTAGCGGTCGGACAGCGCGCCGGCGAAGAAGTTGGTGACGGCCTTGGTCGCGCCGAACGCCACGATGTAGGTCAGCGTGGCCGAGTAGGCGGAGAGGTGGAAGGTGCGGTCGGCGAGCAGGGGCAGGACGGTGCGCTCCTGGCCGAGCATGCCGCCGACCAGGGCGTTCACCGCGACCAGCAGGGTGAACTGGGCGAGGTTGGCGCGCAGCCCGAGCCGGACTCCCGGGCCGGACCCGGAAGCGGCCTCGGAACGGGCGGGGGGCGCGCTGCCGGGTGCGGTGGCGGTCACGAGCCGTCCTCCAGAATGGGCGGGATCCGGGTGGGGGAGTCGGGTGACAGGCTCACCCGATTGCTTCTACAATATTCCATGGATTTATGGAGGAAGCCCATGGGAGATCCCGCACACAAGGCCGCGCTGTTCGACGCGCTGGCCGCCACCGGCAAGGCGCTGGCCAACGGCAAGCGCCTGGAGCTGCTGGACCTGCTCGCCCAGGGCGAGCGCAGCGTCGAGGCCCTCGCCAGGGCCGCCGGGCTCGGGCTGACCACCGCCTCCGCCCACCTGCAGACCCTCAAGCAGGCCGGGCTGGTGACCACCCGCCGGGACGGTGTGCGCATCCACTACCGGCTGGCCGGGGACGACGTCGCCGCCCTGTACGCGCAGCTCCAGCAGGTCGGGCTCGCCCACCTGGCGGCCACCGGGCAGGCGTGGGCCGCCTACCTCGGGCCGCCGGACACCGACCACCTCACCCGGGAGGAGCTGCTGGCGCGGGTGAAGGCCGGCACCGCCACCGTGATCGACGTGCGCCCGGCCGAGGAGTACGCCGCCGGACACATCCCGGGTGCCCTGTCCGTCCCCCTCGACGAGCTGGAGGCCCGGCTCGCGGAGCTGCCCGCCGGGGCGGAGGTCGTCGCGTACTGCCGGGGCGTCAACTGCGTCCTCGCCCACGACGCCGTCCGGCTGCTGGCCGCGCGCGGGCGCAGCGCGAAGCGGCTCGCCGAGGGCATGCTCGAATGGCGCCTGGCCGCCCTGCCGGTCGAGGCGGGTGCCGCATGACGGCCCCTGCCGCCGGAGCCGGAGCCGGAGCCGGAGCCGGAGCCGGTGGCGCGGGGGCGGGGGCGGGAGCCGGCGGCGCGATCGTCGTGGACGGCACCGGCATGCTCTGCGTCACCCTGCTGCTGCATCTGCGCAAGCGCATCGCGGGCCGTCCCGCCGGGACGACCGTGCACGTCGTCAGCACCGATCCGGCGGCTCCGCTCGACCTGCCGGCCTGGTGCCACCTCACCGGCCACGACTACCTCGGCCCGGTGCCCGACCCCGCGGGGCGGGACGTCTACGCGCTGCGGCTCGCGGCGGACCCGACGCCGACCCGGCCCGACGCCCCGTGGCACCCGGTCGCCGGCTGAGCCCGGCGTCGGCGGGCCTCCGGCGTCGGCACCCCTGCGAGGTTGGCGGGCCACCGGGGCGGCCGCGCCGGGGCCGGTGGCGTGCATGTTGGTTCCTGTTCGATATTGTTTGTTCATGTGGTTGAAGGGAAGCCCCATGAGAGGGAGCACGTCATGCCCGCGACCGTGACCGCCACCGACCCGGCCGACCAGGCCGGGCCGGCCGGTACGACGACCAGGACCGTCACCGAACTCGCCGACGGCCGTGAGCTGATCTACTACGACCGGGGCACGCCGCCGGCCGGCCGGACGGTCGCCGACCGGCGGCCGCTGGACGCCGCCGCGCCCTCCTCCGAGGTGCGGCTCGACCCGCTGACCGGCGCCTGGGTGACCATCGCCGCCCACCGGCAGGCGCGCACCTACCACCCGCCGGCCGACGAGTGCCCGCTCTGCCCCAGCCGCGACGGCCGGCTCAGCGAGATCCCGGCGGCCGACTACCAGGTGGCCGTCTTCGAGAACCGCTTCCCCTCCCTCGCCGGCGAGCCCGGCAGCCACCCCGTGCCGGTCTCCGCCGGTGACCCGCTGCTCAGCAGCCGGCCCGGTGTCGGGCGTTGCGAGGTGGTCTGCTTCACCTCCGACCACGACGCCTCCTTCGCCGACCTCGACGAGGACCGCGCCCGCCTGGTGCTCGACGCCTGGACCGACCGCACCGCCGCACTGTCCGCCCGGCCCGGCGTCGAGCAGGTGTACTGCTTCGAGAACCGCGGCGCGGAGATCGGCGTCACCCTCGCCCACCCGCACGGCCAGATTTACGCACTGCCCTTCACCACCCCGCGCACCGCCCGGATGCTCGACCGGGCCGCCCGCCACCGCGCCGCCACCGGCCGCAACCTCTTCGAGGACCTCCTCGCCGCCGAGCGGACCTCCCCGCGCCTCGTCCTCGCCGGCGAGCACTGGACGGCCTTCGTGCCCTTCGCCGCCCGCTGGCCCTACGAGGTCCACCTCCACCCGAACCGCCGCGTCCCGGACCTCACCCGCCTCGACGAGGCCGAGCGCGCCGAGTTCGCGGGGATCTACCTCGACCTGCTGCGCCGGTTCGACAACCTCTTCACCGACCCGGCGGATCCGGCCGCCCCCGCGGGGCGGCCCGACGACGGCGGCCGCCGCGTGCGCGCGCCGTACATCGCCGCCTGGCACCAGGCGCCCGTCGGGCAGGAGGCCGAATTCGCCCTCCACCTGCAGCTGTTCACCGTCCGGCGGACGGCCGACAAGCTGAAGTACCTGGCCGGCACCGAGTCCGGGATGGAGGCGTTCATGAACGACGTCGCCCCGGAGGACGCCGCCCGGCGCCTGCGCGAGGCGGCACCGGCCCAGGCGCCCGCGTCCACCCCCGCGCCCACGCCCACGCCCACGCCCACCGACGGAGGACCGCAGGGATGACCACGACCGGAACCACTGTCGCCGGCGTCTTCGAGGAGCTCTACGGCCACGCCCCCGAGGGCGTCTGGGCGGCCCCCGGCCGGGTCAACCTGATCGGCGAACACACCGACTACAACGACGGGTTCGTGCTGCCGATCGCGATCCCGCAGGCCGTGCGCGCCTACGCCCGCCGCCGCGACGACGGCGTGCTGCGGCTCGCCTCGACCAGGGTGCCCGGCGCGGCCGTCGAACTGGACGTCGCCGGGCTCGCCCCGGGCGGGGTGGCCGGCTGGGCGGCGTACCCGGCCGCCGTCGTGTGGACGCTGCGCCGGGCCGCCCGGCACGAGGTGGGCGGCGCCGATGTGCTGCTCGACAGCGACGTGCCCGGCGGCGCGGGCCTGTCCTCCTCCGCCGCGCTGGAGTGCGCCGTCGCCACCGCCTTCAACGACATGTACGAACTCGGCCTGGGCGCCGAGGAGTTGGCCCTGCTCGCGCAGAGCGCCGAGAACGAGTTCGTCGGCGTCCCCTGCGGGATCATGGACCAGATGGCCTCGATGGCCTGCCGGGCCGGGGCCGCGCTGCACCTGGACACGCGCGACCTCTCCGCCCGGCACGTGCCGCTCGACCTGGCGGGCGCCGGCCTCACCCTGCTGGTGCTCGACACCCGGGTGCAGCACGACCTCGCCGACGGCGCGTACGCCGCGCTGCGGGCCGGCTGCGAGCGGGCGGCCGCGCTGCTCGGGCTGCCCGCCCTGCGGGATCTCGCCACCGCCGACCTGCCCGCCGCGCTCACCCGACTGCCCGCCGACCTGGTCCCGTTGGTGCGCCACGTGGTGACCGAGAACGACCGGGTCCGGCAGGCCGTCGCCGAGCTGCAGCGGCACGGGCCCGCCGCGCTCGGCCCGATCCTCACCGCCGGCCACGCCTCGCTGCGCGACGACTACCTGACCTCCTGCCCGGAGACCGACCTCGCGGCCGCGACCGCCGTCGCCGCCGGGGCCCTCGGCGCGCGGATGACCGGCGGCGGCTTCGGCGGCTCGGTGATCGCGCTGGTGGCGACGGAGCGGGCGGAGGCGGTGGCCGGGGCGGTGGTCGACGCCTTCGCGGCGGCCGGCTACGCCGAGCCGCACGTGTACCGGGCGGTCCCGTCGGCGGGGGCCCGCCGGGAGGCCTGACGCGCCCCGCCCCGTCCCCGGGAAAGCCCCCGCCCTCGCCGAATCCGGCGAGGGCGGGGGCTTTC
>NZ_JBHYUU010000090.1:0-32850 GCF_042749955.1 Kitasatospora sp. NPDC059462
GGGGGCGGGGGGTCGTTGCGGTTGGTGAGCGCCCTTCCCGCCGGGATACGGCCCCCGCGGGGCGGTACCCGCGACGGTCCCGTCCCGGTGCCGGACGGCGCACGCGGGCGTGCACCTCTTCCGGTCGTGGCTGCTGGTCGTGTCCACGATCGCGAACGAGAACGCGGACGAGCATAGGAGTGCCCTACTGGCCGGTCAACACGGCTTTCCGGCAGGCCGTCGGACAGTTGACCGGTTGTCGGACGGGACGGACACGGAGGGGGCGGGAGGCGCCGGGCGCGGCACGGGGTACCGCCGTCCGGGTGACGGCGGGCCCGGGGGCGCGCGTCCGGTGAAGGGGGCGGGCGGGGGTGCGGGCCGGCGCCCGGCGGGGTGCCGGGCGCCTCGGCAGGCCGAAGTGGCCCAAGATCACGGGCTGATACCGGCCCTGTTGAACGGTCCGCCGCCGACCGAGACTGGGGGTTCCCCGACACCCCGTCCCCCAGGGAGAACCGTGCCGTTCCGCCCCCGCTCCGCCCCCTCGGCCCAACGCACCCTCGCCGTCGCCCAGTTGGTGAGCGCGATCGGTGACGGCGCGTACTACACCAGCTCGGCGCTGTACTTCACCCGGATCGTCGGCCTCTCGCCCGCCCGGCTCGGCCTCGGCCTGGCGGTGGCCTGGGCGGTCGGCTCGCTCGCCGGGGTGCCGCTCGGTCACCTCGCCGACCGGCGCGGACCGCGCGGTACGGCGGCGGCGCTCGCCCTCGGCACGGCGGTGGTGGTCGCCTCGTTCCTGGCGGTCCGCTCCTTCCTGCCGTTCCTGGCCGCCGCCTGTCTCTACGCCACCGCCCAGTCCGGGCTGGGCGCGGCCCGGCAGGCGCTGGTCGGCGGGCTCGTCCCGCAGGGGGAGCGGACGGCGGCGCTCGCCGGGCTGCAGGCCGTCCTCAACGCCGGGTTGGCGGTCGGGGCCGCGCTCGGCGGCGTCGCGCTGACGGTCGGGACCGGGGCGGCCTTCCTCGCCGCGTTCGCGCTGACCGCCGCGGGATTCCTGGCGACCGGCCTGCTGCTGCTCCGGCTGCCGGCGGTCACCCCCGCGGCGGTACCCGTGACGACGTCCGCGGCGGCACCCGCGCCGGTGCCCTCCGGCGGACCGGCGGGCGGCCGCCCGGCCCGGGGCGGTGGCTTCGCGGTGCTGGCGGACCGCCGCTATGCGGTCGTGGCCCTGGTCAACACCGTCCTGCTGCTGCGGATGCCGCTGCTCAGCCTGGTGATCCCGCTGTGGATCGCCGACCGGGCCCCGCAGCTCGGCTGGCTCGGCTCCGCGCTGTTCGTCCTCAACACCCTGGGCGTGACGCTCTTCCAGGTCCGCACCGCCCGCGCGGTCACCGGCCTGCGCTCGGCCGCCCGCACCGTCCGGCAGGCCGGGGCCCTGCTGCTCGCCTCCTGCGCGGTGTTCGCGCTCACCGCCGCGGCCGTCCCGCTCCGGGTGACGGGGGCGCTGCTGGTGGCCGGCGCGGTGCTCCAGGTGGCGGGGGAGATGAAGCAGTCCGCCGGGTCCTGGCAGATCGCCTTCGACCTCGCCCCGGCCGACCGGCTCGGGCAGTACCAGGGCTTCTTCGGCACCGGCGTGGCGGTGGCCCGCACCGCCGGCCCGCTGCTGCTGACCACCCTGCTGCTGGACGGCGGCGGCCCGGGCTGGCTGCTGCTCGGCGGGCTCTTCCTGGCCGCCGGCTGCGCGATGGGCCCCGCCGTGCGCCGGGCCGAGCGGGACCGCCCGTGGCGGGCCCCGGGCACCACCGGCACGCCCACCGGGGCCGGTCGGAGCGCAGCGGGCCCGCCAGACCATACGGTGAATGATGATCTTCAGCCACCCGCCGCACTGTTTCCCGTCAATCCGCCCCGGTGAGGGGGGATTGACGCCCCTTCGGGCCGATCTCACAAGAATCTCCGGTCGCACACGTCTTCCCCTGTTGATCGCGGCCTGACAGGCTGTCCGGGTTTGCAGAACCAGAGGAGGTTTCGTGTCCCGTATCACCAGCGCGGCACTGGCGGTCACCAGTGCCCTCGCCCTCGTCGCCGGCTCGGCCGCCGCGGCCGTCGCCGCACCGGCCCCCGGCCCGGCCGCCGAGGCCAAGGTGGCACCGGTCGACTGGAAGCCGTGCAACCCCGATCCGACCCAGCCGGACCCCAAGATCTACGACTGCGCCGTCTACCAGGTGCCGCTCGACTACGACCACCCGAACGGCGAGACCGTCGGCATCGCGATGATGCGCCGCCGGGCGAGCGACCCGGCCAAGCGGATCGGCTCGCTGTTCCTCAACCCCGGCGGCCCGGGCGGCAGCGGCTACCTCTGGGCCACCACCACCCGCTTCGGCAAGGACGTCCAGGACCGCTTCGACCTGGTCGGCTTCGACCCGCGCGGCGTGGCCCGCAGCAACCCCCTCAAGTGCTTCACCACCGACGAGGAGGCCGCCGCCGTCAACGACCGGATGACCGGCGTCCCGGTGACCAGGGCCGAGATAGCCCGGACCATCGACGCCACCGAGGACTACACCGACGCCTGCTCGCGCAACGCCGGCCCGCTCATCGAGTACATGTCGACCATCAACGTGGTCCGCGACCTCGACCGGATGCGCCGCGCCGTCGGCGACGCCAAGCTCAACTTCGCCGGTTTCTCCTACGGCACCCTGATCGGCGCCACCTACGCCGGCATGTACCCGGACAAGGTCCGCACCCTGATCGTCGACGGCAACGTCGACCCCAACCTGCGGATGCACAACGGCGTCGAGTACGACCGCCAGCGCGCCACCGGCTTCGAGGTCTCCCTCGCCGAGTACCTCAAGCGCTGCCAGGCCGCCGGCGCCCCGCGCTGCGCCTTCGGCGACGGCGACACCCGCACCAAGTTCGACACCGTCCGCGACCACCTGCGCACCAGCCCGGTCACCCTGCCGGACGGCACCCAGGTCACCCTCTCCAGCTTCACCAGCCAGGTCGCCAACGCCCTGTACTCGCAGAGCCGTCAGGCGCCGCTGGCGAAGTCCCTCCAGGCGCTCTACTCGGTGATCCAGGCGCCGGCCGCCGCCCAGGGCCTGGCCGCCCCGGCGACGGCCGACCCGGCCGCCGTCGAGGACGCCAAGGTGCTCGCGACCACCGTGCCGAACGCGCTGCGCGAGGCCCTGCCGGAGACCCCGTACTCGGCCGACGACTCCTACTACGGCGTCAACTGCCAGGACAAGCCGTACCCGTCCGACCCGTGGAGCTTCGTCAACGTGGCGAAGAAGTGGGAGAAGGAGTCGCCGACCTTCGGCCGCTACCAGGCCTTCGACGGCCCCACCTGCTCCACCTGGCCGGCCCCGGCCCGTGACGCCGAGCGCTTCACCGGCCCGTGGGGCAAGAAGACCGCCACCCCCGTGATGGTCGTCGGCAACCTCTACGACCCGGCCACCAACTACATCTTCTCCCAGCGCATGCAGCGCCAGCTGGGCAACGCGGTGCTGGTCTCGGTCGACGTGGTCGAGCACTGCGCCGTCGGCCGCAGCAAGGAGCTGGGCAAGCTGGTCACCGACTACCTGGTGAACCAGAAGGCCCCCGCCCCCGGTCAGCTGCTGAAGCCGGACGCCGAGGCCTTCCCGCCCGTCGCCTGACACCTCCCGACCACCTGAGCACGACCACCGAGCACGACCACCGAGCACGGCCACCCGGGCTCGACCACCTGAAGACCCGAACGGCCCGCCCGCGGAAACAGCCTTCCGCGAGCGGGCCGTTCGGCCTGCCGGGGGTACGCCCCGGGCGACCGGCTCAGAGGTCGGTGAGGGGGACGGCCGGGTCGGCGAGGGCCTTCAGATCGACCTCGCGGCCGGAGCGCACCAGGTCGCGGATCGGGTCGGTGACGTCCCAGACGTTCACGTTCATGCCGGCCAGGACACGGCCCCCGGAGGTCCAGAAGGCGATGAACGCGCGGGTGGCCGGGTCGCCCCGGAACACCACGCGGTCGTAGCCGCCCGGCTCCACCCAGCCGACGTACTCCATGCCCAGGTCGTACTGGTCGGTGAAGAAGTACGGGACGCGGTCGTACACGGCGTCCTCGCCGAGCATCGCGCGGGCGGCGGTCTGCGGCTGGTTGAGGGCGTTCGCCCAGTGCTCGACGCGCAGGTGGCGGCCGAACAGCGGGTGGTAGGCGTTGGCGACGTCGCCCGCCGCGTGGATGTCGGGGTCGGAGGTGCGCAGGTGCTGGTCGGTCTTGACGCCGTTGTCGACCTCCAGCCCGGCCGCCTCGGCGAGGGCGGTGGCCGGGGCGATGCCGATGCCCACCACCACCGCGTCCGCCGGCACCGTCGTGCCGTCCGCCAGCCGCACCCCGCTCACCCGGCCGTCCGTGCCGGTCAGCTCCGCGACCTGGGCGCCGAACCGCAGGTCCACCCCGTGGTCGCGGTGCAGATCGGCGAAGACCTGCGCCACCTCGCGGCCCAGCACCCGCAGCAGCGGCAGCTCGGCCACCTCCAGCACCGTCACCTCGGCGCCCGCCGCCCGCGCCGCGGCCGCCGTCTCCAGGCCGATCCAGCCCGCGCCGACCACCACCACCCGGGCGCCCGGGCGGAACGCCTCGCGGATCCGCTCGCTGTCCTCCACCCGGCGCAGGTGGTGCACGCCCTCCTGGTCCGCGCCGGGAACCGGCAGCCGGCGCGGCGACGAACCGGTGGTCAGCAGCAGCTTCGCGTACTCCACCCGCCCGTCGTCGGCCAGCGTCACGGTGTGCGCGGCCGGGTCGATCGCGACCACCGGGGTCCCGAGCCGCAGCGTCACGTCGTGCTCGGCGTACCACTGCGGCGGATGGACGTAGATCTTCTCCCGGGCCGACGTGCCGAGGAGATAGCCCTTGGACAGCGGCGGGCGCTCGTACGGGCGCTCGTGCTCGTCGCCGATCAGCACGATGCCCCCGGTGTACCCGGCCTCGCGCAGCGCCTGCGCGGCCTTGGCGCCCCCGAGGGAGGCGCCGACGATCACGAAGGGGCGCTCGCGCCCGCCGTCGTCGGTGCCGCTGCTGTCCGTGCTCATGGTGAACTCCTCGCTCTCCGGCGGAAATCACGGACAGCCTGCCGCCGCCCGGCGGGGCTGTCGAGAGCGCGTCCGGCGCGCCGCGACGGCTCCCCCGAACGGGTGACGCGGCGGTCAGGGCGTCATCGCGTCCCGGACCAGGGCGGTGTCGGTGAACTGCTCGAACCGCACGATCCGCCCGCCGCGCACCGTGAAGTGGTGCACCACCCGCACGGCCAGCGGCCGCCGGGTCGCCTTGTGCACCGCCGTGTACCGGCCGAGCACCACCACGTCCTCCCCCTGCACCACGTACCGGTCGTCGTGCACCGTCCAGCCCTCCCAGTCGGCGGCCAGCCGCTCCATCACCCCGCCGGTGACGCCCTTGGGCGTGCGGTAGGTGCCGGCCAGCGGGAAGCCGGCCATCTCCGTCCACTCCACGTCGTCGGCGAGCGTCGCCCGCAGCGCCCCCAGGTCACCGCGCGCCGACGCCAGGTACTGGCGGCGCACCACGTCGGCCGGGGCGTCCGACTCGGCGAACGCGGCCTGGGCCCTCGGAACCTCGATCATCGCGCTCAGCCCCAGCTCAGCTCGCCCTTGGCGACCTTGGTCCCGAGGTCGACCGCCAGTGTCATGCCCAGCCCGGGGAAGCGGTGCTCCAGCGCGGCGCGCGCCGCCGCCGCGTCCGGCGCCCGGCCGACCTCCGTCTCGAAGGCCCGCAGGTAGTCCCGGGTGTGGTCGATCGCGGAGGTGTCGGTCGGCGCGTCGGCCGTCCGGTGCCCGGCCACCACGAAGGCCGGCTCCAGCGCCGCCATGCCGTCCAGCAGGTCGATCCAGGCGGCCCGCTGCTCCGGCGTCGGGGTGTCCGCCGTCCACACGTGCAGCCCTTGGAACAACAGGACGCCGCCGAGCACCGTGCGGTGGTGGTGCTGCCACAGGTAGTGCCGGTCCGGCAGGTGGAAGTCCGCACCGCGCAGCTCGAAGCGGTGCCCCTCGAAGACCAGCTCGTCGCCGTGCAGCACCTCCGGGCGCACCAGCCGGGTCGGCAGCTCCGGCCCCAGGTGCGCCCAGGACCGCAGCTTGGCGTCGAAGGTCTCCTGGATGTGCTCGACGGTCGACGCGGTGGCCAGGAACCGGGCCTGCGGGAAGACGTCCTGCACCTCCTGGGCGCCGAAGTAGAAGTCCGGGTCGCCGTGGCTGACGAACACCGTGGTCAGCCGCTTTCCGGAGGCCTTCACCCGCTCCGCGAGCCGCCGGCCGTCGGAGCGGGTGAACCCGGCGTCCACCAGCAGCGCGTCCTGCGGCCCGGTGACCAGCACGGAGGTCTTGTCGAGCGAGCTGTCCGGGCTGTCGATGACCTCGAAGTCGAGGGCGCTCATGCGGTGTCCTTCCTCACGACGGGGCCGGGCGCGTGCGAGCACGTGCCCCGCCGCCCAGGATCGGCGACCCGGGGCCCGGCCGCACCCCGGACCGGGCGGAGGCGGGCGACGGCGGCCGCCGCGAGCAGGGTGGTGACGGCGAGGACGGGCCACAGCACGTGCGGGCCGACCGCCAGCAGCGCGGTCAGGGCCCCCGGGGCGAGCGCGCGCCCGACGCCCGAGGAGAGCTCCCAGCGGGCCAGCGCCCGGCCGAGCAGGTGCGGCGGGGCACTCGCCGCCACCAGGGCCGTCCCCGAGCCGGAGTAGAGGATCTCGCCGAGCGTGAACAGCACGGACACCGCCGCCACGCCGGCCGCCCCGGCCGTGCCGCCGAGCGCCCCGGCGGCCCAGAAGCCCAGGTAGGACAGGGCGAGCGCGATCCCGCCGGCGGCCAGCACGAGGTGCCGGGCCCGGTCGGCGAGACGGACCACCACGGCCAGCTGGAGCGTGATCACCAGCACGGTGTTGCCCACGAACACCCCGGAGGACCACGCCGGGGAGGCGTGCAGGTGCAGCACCAGCAGGGCGGGCAGCGCCACCTCCAGGACGTCGAAGGCGAAGGAGTAGGGGAGGTTCGCCACGCTGAGCAGGCCGATCCGGCGCAGCGCCGGGCCCTCGGCGCGCTCGGCCCCGGCGGGCGGGGGCGGCGCCTGGGGCGCGGTGACCCGCAGCGAGTGCACCAGCACCGCCGCGAGCAGGCAGGCCGCCCCGGTGACCGCGGCGAGCAGCCGCAGCGCCCCCGTGCCGCCCGCCACCGCGAGGGTCGCCAGCAGCGCGCCCGCGCCCAGCCCGGCGTTGCGCAGCGTCCGCCCGGCGGCCAGCGCGGCGTCCCGGGTCCGGCCCTCGGTGAGCGTCGAGACCACGGCGGCGTGGGTGGCGGGCCAGGACTGGCCGCCCACGCCGAGCAGCACGGCCGCCGCCGCGAACCCGGCCGTGCCGTCGGCCAGCAGCAGCACCACCGACCCGGCCGCGCGCACCAGCAGGGTCGCCGCCGCCGGCAGGCTGCGCGCGCCCCGGTCGATCCACCGGCCGGTCAGCGGGAGGACGAGCAGGCCGGCGACCATCCCGGCGGACATCGCGAGGCCCGCCGTCCCCGCGTCCAGCGCGAGCACGCCGATGCCGTAGAGCAGCAGGAACGGCCGCAGCAGACCGGTTCCCAGGGCGTCCACCAGCAGCGCGGCCGCGTAGCGCGGGCCGCCCGCCGCGGTGAGCAGGCCGAGCAGGGCGGCCAGGCCGCTGCGGGGCGCCGGGCCGCCGTCGGGCGCCGGATGGTCGTCGTGCTGCCGCTTCGGGCTCCGGATCAGGCTCATGGCCGGTACCGTCCGCCCGCGCCCGGCCCGCGGGCACGTCGATTGACGAGGAGCGTCAACCGGTGACGGGGCCCGTCGTCGCAGGTGACAGGATCGGGAGCGTGAGCCTGACCATCGACATCACCGGCCTGCCCGACACCCGCCTGCTGTTCACCCCCTCCCCGCTGGCCGAACTCAGCGCGATGCTGCACGTGCTCGCGGAACCCGCGCACCACCCGAGCCTGCACGGCTGGGCGGCGAGCACCACGGCGGCCGTGCCGCCCGCGCTCGCCGAACGGCTCACCGAGGCCGACTTCCTGTGGCGCTCCTCGCGCGCCGACTTCCTCGTCCCCGGCCTGCCCGGCGCCACCCTCGGCGAGGAACTGGACGCCGTCGACCGGATCGACGACGAGCAGTACGTCCGGGCCGCGCTGGTGACGGCCTGCGGAGCCTCCCGGATGGCGAACCGCGCCACCTCACCGCTCACCGACCCGGTCGCGCAGGAGCGGGCCCGGGAACTGGCCCTGGCCCGGGGGCCCCGGCAGGCCGAGTTCGCCGACCGGTTGCTCGCCGACCCGCCCGCCGTCCGGGCCCTGGTGCGGCGGATGCTGGAGGACTGCGCGGAGGCGTTCTTCGCCGACGCCTGGCGCCGGGTGCTGCCCGCACTGGCCGCCGACGCCCGCCGCAAGACCGACCTGCTGGTGCGGCACGGCGCGGCCGAGGCGCTGGCCGCCGTCTCGGCCTCGGTCCAGCTGGAGGACGCCGGGCAGGGACGGCGGCGGATCGTCGTCGACAAGCTCCAGGACAACACCACCAGCGGCGCCGTCGCCGGCGGCGTCACCTTCGTCCCGACCGCGTACGGGCGGCCGCACCTGCTGGTGGTCTCCGCCGCGGGCTGGCGGCCCGTGGTGCAGTACCCCGTCGCCGAGGAGGGCACGCCCGAGCCGGTCTCGCTCGCCGTGGTCCAGCAGCGGCTGGAGGCGCTCGCCCACCCCGTGCGGCTCCGGCTCGCCCGCACCATCGCCCGCGGCCCGCACACCACCGGCGAGCTCGCCGCCGCCTGGCAGCTCAGCGCGCCCGAGGTGTCCCGGCACCTGGCGGTGCTGCGCCGGGCCGGACTGCTCACCACCCACCGGCGCGGGCGGTACATGCTCTACCAGCTCGACCTGGCCGGCAGCGCCCGGCTCGGCGCCGACCTGCTGGAGGCGGTGCTGCGATGAGGGGGAACACCGGCGCGGCCGGGCACGTTCGAGCCGTCATGACCAGTGACGACGCCGCTTCCGGCGCACCCGGCATCCTCCGCTACGCCGCCTTCGCCACCGACCCCGGGGGCGGGAACCCGGCGGGGGTGGTGCTCGACGCGGCCGGCCTCTCCGACGGGCGGATGCTCGCGATCGCCGCCGAGCTCGGGTACTCGGAGACCGCCTTCCTCACCCCCGATCCGGCGGGCGGCTACGCGGTGCGCTACTTCAGCCCGCTGACGGAGGTGCCGTTCTGCGGCCACGCCACCGTCGCCTCCGCCGTGGCGCTCGCCGAGCGGGTCGGCCCGGGGCGGTTCCTCTACCGCACGGCGGCGGGCGAGGTGCCGGTCGAGGTGACCGAGGGCGCGGACGGCGCCCTGCGCGCCACCCTCACCAGCGTCGAGCCGCACGTCACGGAGCCGGACGCGGCGGACGTCGCCGAGGCGCTCGCCCTGCTCGGCTGGTCCCCCGAGGACCTCGACCCCGCGCTGCCGCCCCGCTACGCCTACGCCGGCGCCCGGCACCTGGTGCTGGCCGCCGCGACCCGCGAGCGCCTGGCGCGCCTCGCCTACGACTTCGACGGCCTCGCCGCCTTCATGACCGCCCGTGACCTGGTCACCGTCCAGCTGGTCTGGCGCGCCGCCCCCGACGTCTTCCACGTCCGCGACCCGTTCCCGGTCGGCGGGGTCGTCGAGGACCCGGCCACCGGAGCGGCCGCCGCCGCCTTCGGCGCCTACCTGCGCGACCTCGCCCCCGCCGGGGCCCCGGCCACGCTCACCCTCCACCAGGGCGAGGACCTCGGCCGTCCGGGCCTGCTCCACGTCGACCTGCGCACGGCGGCCCCGCGCGTACGGGTCTCGGGCGCGGCGGTGGCCATCCCGTAGGCCCGAGGGTCCGGTGGTGTCAGGCGGAGGCCTCGGCCTCCGCCGCCTCCCGCGTCCAGACGCCCTCCGGGTGGTCCCCGACCGGCAGCCAGAGCCGCGGCTGCGCCCGGCAGCCGGGGGAGGCGTTCTCGTCCAAGGGCCGGCGGTGGTCGCGGTCGGGCCGGACCAGCTGGAGCACCGGGACGGGAACGCGGCGGTAGAAGCCGACGGCCGTGCCGAGCAGCGGCCGGTGCCAGCTGGGGTCGACGGGCCTGAGCAGCACCGGGTAGTCCTCGATCACGCCGTCGAGCAGGCCGTCCGGCTCGGCGCACGCGCCCTCCCGCAGCCGGTTCACGGCCTCGTTGAGCCGGTGCATCTGGCCGTGCGCGTCCAGGCCGGCCATGACCAGCTCGGGGCGGCGCGCGGTGTGCCAATGGCCCACGGTGAAGGCCCAGTCCGGGAGAGCACCCTCACCGGGGATGCCGATCACGTGGTGGCCGTGGGCCAGGACGTCCTCCGCCTCGCGCCGCCAGTGCGCGGAGACGCCGGGCACCCCGCCCCGGCGGAGCGCCGAGCGCGCGCGGGAGCGCTGCGGGCCGTCGGCGGCGCAGATCACGCAGGGGCACGTTCCGGCGGGGGCGGGGGGCAGATCCATGCGGGTCATCAGATCACGCAGGTCGGCGAGGTGGCCGGGCAGGGCCGGGGCCGGCGGCGCGGGGCCTCCCGGGCCGGCCGGCGGCCGGAAAACGGGTCGCGGGCGAGGGGGCGGCCGGGGGATGCTGCGCGGATGGATCAAGGGAACGGGCGGACCGTCGGCGTCCACCTCACGCACGACGGCGGGTACCTCGGAACGGTCGGGCCGTTCGAGCTCGGGGAGCCGTGGTGGTCCTCGGTGCGGGCGGTGACCGAGCGGGTCTCGGCGGAGACCGGGGTCCCGGTGATGGTCGTCCGGCTCGTCGGGGTGACCGGCGGGGAGGGCGGCCACGGAGGGCACACGGTGTACCACGTCGAGGCGCTGGAGCGCCCGGACGGGCGGGCGGTGCGGGCGCCGGACGCCGGGACGGGGGCGCTGCTGGGGCCGGCCGAGCGGCGGGCCGCCTGGGCCACGCCGGAGGGGCTGCGGGCGGCGGTGGACTGGGCGCGGCGGGCGCTGGCGGCGGCCGGACGGCCGGTCACCGGAGGCGCCGAGCAGGTCCGCACCTGGAACCTGTCCGGGCTGTTCCGGCTGCCGACGGCCGCCGGTCCGGTCTGGCTGAAGGTGAGCAACCCGGCGTTCAACGCCCGTGAGGCGGAGGCGATCGCGCTGTTCGGCGCGGCGGACCCGGCCCTGGTGCCGGTGGTGCTGGCGGCCGACCCGGAGCAGGGGCGGGTGCTGCTCGACGAGGTGCCGGGGGAGGACTGCTGGGGCCCGTCGGAGGCGGAGGTGGCGGACGTCGTGCCGCGGCTGGTCGCCGCGCAGGCGGCGCTCGCCGCCGACGGCCGGGCCGCCGCGGCCGGGCTGCGCGACCGCACCCCGCGCACCCTCGCCGCCGCCGTCCCCGCCCTGCTCGACCGGCTCGCCGCCGGGCCGGAGCTGACGGCCGGGGAACTGTCCGCGGCCCGGGCGCTGGCGCAACGCCTGCCCGCCCTGGTCGGGGAGCTGGCCGCGTGCGGGCTGCCGGAGACCGCGGTGCACGGCGACTTCCACCCCGGCAACTGGCGCAGCGGCGACGGCGCCGGGCCAAGGGCCATCGACTTCGCGGACGCCTGCCTCGGCCACCCGGCCATGGACGGCCTGCGGCCCCGCGCCTTCGTCGACGAGGAGCGGTGGGCCCAGCTGGCCGGGGTCTGGGCGGACGCCTGGCGCGCGCGGGTGCCGGGCTGCGCGCCGGAGCGGGCGCTGGAGCTGGCGCGGCCGCTGTTCCACCTCGGGTACGCGCTGCGGTACCAGGAGTTCCTGGACCACATCGAGGACAGCGAGCGCCCGTACCACGAGGGCGACCCGGCGGCGGAGGTCCGGCGCGCCCTGGAGGTGGCGCGAGGCTGAGGGCTCGTCCTCACACCCCGGGCCGTACGGGCGGCCGGGGCGTGTCAAGGTCTGCCGGGATGGTTCGCCGTACGGTCCGGCTCATCCTCAAGTCGTATCGCCGCCCCTGGAGTTCACAGGGTCGGCCTCCGACTTGAGAGGGGCCGAAACGCCGGCCGAACGTCCACCCCCGGGGGGACCCGCCGTACCTCCGTGGGTGGACGACCGGTTCGTGCCCGCCTGACAAAGTGTCAGCTCATCGCACCTTTCAGGTGTGGTGAAGCCTCGGTACGGACACGGGAGGAACCATGAGGGCACCGGAACGCCGGGACGGGTCGCGGAGGGCGCCGGGTGTGCGGGTCGTCGCGCTCGCGCTGGCGGGCGCGGGCCTGGTGGGCGTGACCGCCCCGACGGCCGGCGCCCTCGGCACCGGACCGCACCGGGGCGGCGTGGACGCCCGGGCGCTGGACGAGGCGCTGGAGGGCGTGGTCGGGACCGGCGGGGCGTCCAGCTCCCTCGTCCGGGTGACCGAGCACGGGCGCACGGTGTGGAAGGGCACGGAGGGCGTGGGCGACTTCTCGACCGGCGCCGAGCCCCCGGCGAACGGCCGGTTCCGGATCGCCAGCGTGACCAAGACCTTCGTGGCGACGGTCGTCCTCCAGCTGGTCGGCGAGGGGCGGTTCGGGCTGGACGACACCGTGGAGAGTCTGCTGCCCGGCGCCGTCCCCGGCGGCGGCGCCATCACCGTGCGCCAGCTTCTCAACCACACCAGCGGGCTGTTCGACTATCTCGACGACCCGGCCGTCGGCATCCGCGACGACGCGACCTGGCTCCGTGAGGGACGCTGGCGGAGCTGGACGCCGCAGCAGCTCCTCGCGGTCGCCACCAGCCACCCGCCGCACTTCGAGCCCGGCACGGGCTTCTTCTACGCGAACACCAACTACGTGCTGGCCGGCATGATCGTCGAGCGGGTCACCGGCCACGACTGGCGCCGGGAGGTGGAGCGCCGGATCATCGACCGGCTCGGGCTGACCGGGACCTCGATGCCGCTGCACGCGACGGCGATCCGCGGCCCGCACGCGCACACCTACCTGGACCTGCCCGGCGGCCCGGTGGACATCACCGAGATGGAGCCGAGCGAGATGGACGCGGCGGGCGCCGGCATCTCGACCACCGCGGACCTCGACACCTTCCTCCGGGCCCTGCTCGGCGGGCGGCTGCTCCCCGCGCCGCTGCTCACCGAGATGCTGACGGTCGCCCCGGCGAGCGGCATCGGCCAGTACGGCCTGGGGATCGGCCGGTTGACCACGCCCTGCGGCGAGGTCTGGGGCAACAACGGCGCCACCGGCCGCGGACACAACAGTGCCGTCTACGGCACCCCGGACGGCCGTCGGGTGGTGGCGCTCTCCACCAACGGCTACCGGAAGACCGACTACGGCTGGAGCAGCACGCAGAAGCTGCTGGCGACCGCGTTCTGCGGCCGCCGGCCGGCCACCGCGGCCGACGCCGCCCCGGCCGGCTGACCGCCGCCCCCGCAGCCCGGCCGGCCACCGGAACCACCGGACCGGCCGGGCGGCGGCGGGCTCAGCCGCCCGGTTCGATCCGGCGGCCGTCGCGGGCGCCGTACAGGGCGAGCGCCTCGACCGGGCAGTACTCCACGGCGTCGGACAGTTCCGGGGTGAGCGGTTCCCCGCCCGCGCCGGTGGGCTGTTCGCGCAGCGGACGGGCCAGCCCGTCGGCGCCGAGGGCCAGCGAGCCGGGTGCGGTCAGGGCGCACATGCCCGAGCCGATGCAGCGGTCGCGGTCGACCTGGACGATCACCTCCGGCGCGGTGCCGGCCGTGCCGTCGCCGCTCACCAGGAGACCCGCAGGTGCTGCGGGCTGCGGGTCAGCATGCCGCGCCGCCAGTCGATGGCGTCCTCGGCCGTGGCCAGCCGCAGCGCGGGCAGCCGCCGGGCCAGCCGGTGCAGGGCGAGCTCCAGCTCCATCCGGGCCAGCCAGGCGCCCAGGCAGTGGTGCGGCCCGGCGCCGAAGGTGTACGAGGACCCGGCGAGCGGGGCGAACAACTCGGTCAGCAGGTCCCCGGTGAACACCCGGGGGTCGCCGTTGGCGGCGGTGACGTCGGCGGCGACGACGCTCCCGGCGGGGATCCGCACCCCGCCGATCTCGATGTCCTCGACCGCCCGCCGCAGCAGTCCGGGCAGCACGTCGGCGTCGCCCAGCGGGACGGCGCGCAGCAGCTGCTCGGTGGCGGCGGCCGCGCTCTGCTCGTCGGAGGCGAGCCGCTGCCAGGCGTCCCGGCCGTCGCCGAGCAGGTAGACGAGGGCGTTGCCGAGCGCCGTCATGGTGGTCTCGTGCCCGGCCACGACGAGGCCGATGACGAGCGTGACGATCTGCTCCTCGGTGATCCCGGGGGTGTCGTCGGCGGCCGCGAGCAGGCCGCTGACCAGGTCGTCGCCGGGGGCGGCGCGGCGTTCGGCGACGAGCTCGGCGCCGAAGTCGGCGAACTCGCGCATCGCCGTGCGGACCTCCTGCGCCGTGAACGCGGTGGTGGCCAGCGCGTGGTCGCTCCAGCGTTCGAGCCGCACGGTGTCGAGGTGGTCCAGGCCCATCAGCCGGCTGATCACGGCGACCGGCAGCGGCCGGGTGTAGCCGGCGACGATGTCGGCGGGCGAGCCGCGGTCGAGCAGCTCGTCGATCAGGCCGTCGACGACCGAGGCCACCCAGGGGCGCCAGCGGGCGATCGCGCGCGGGGTGAACGCGCGCTGCACGGTGCGGCGCAGCCGCTGGTGCTCGACGCCGTCGATGTTGAGCAGGGCGGCGGGGTCGTCCAGCAGGTTGGGGATGACGGTGACCTGCGGGGCGTCCGGCGCGAAGAGCGGGGCGCGGCCCAGGCGCGGGTCGGTGAGCACCTGCCGGACGTCGGTGTGCCGGCTGACCAGCCAGACCGGGGTGCCGGTGGGCAGGGCGGCCAGCCGGGGCGGGCCGGGTTCGAGCAGGCGCAGGCAGTGCAGCGGCGGCAGCACGGTCAGGGCCGTGCCGGGGTTCGGGACGGTACCGGTTCCGGCACCGGTGGCACTGTTCTCGGCGGACATCCGTACTCCAGACTCCAGGGCGATGGCCGCACGGGGGGCGGCCTGCGGGGGGTGGATCCGGGTGGTGCGCGGGGGACGGGCGGGGCGTTCGACGGGTGTGCCGGGTGGGCCGGGTTTCGTTTCGACCGTACGTGGGAGACGGGCCGCAGTCAGCGACGATTCCAGCCAACGCCCGGGGGCCGCGGGCACGGTGAGGGCACGGCGGCAGCTGGGGGCGCTCGCCGAGGTCCGTGCGCCCCCGCGGTGCGCCCCGGGGCCGGCGGCCCCGGTGAGCCGGATCACCCGGGACGCTCCCCGGCCCCCGCCCCGGGCGGGCGCTACGCTTCGTGGGCGAGTCACCCGACTCGTGTCGACCGACCGCGTCGACGCAGGTCACGCCGGTGCAGAGCGGCACCGGCCGACGGAGGTGGAACGGATGGCCCAGCAGGTCAAGGCAGTGATCGCACGCGCCAAGGGCGCGCCCGTGGAGGTGACGACGATCGTCGTGCCCGATCCCGGGCCCGGCGAGGCGGTGGTGCGGATCCAGGCCTGCGGCGTGTGCCACACCGATCTGCACTACCGCGAGGGCGGGATCAACGACGAGTTCCCGTTCCTGCTCGGCCACGAGGCCGCGGGCATCGTGGAGACGGTCGGCGAGGGCGTCACCGAGGTCGCGCCGGGCGACTTCGTCGTGCTCAACTGGCGCGCCGTCTGCGGCCAGTGCCGCGCCTGCAAGCGGGGGCGTGCCCAGTACTGCTTCAACACCCACAACGCCGAGCAGAAGATGACGCTGCTGGACGGCACCGAGCTGTCCCCGGCCCTGGGGATCGGCGCGTTCGCCGAGAAGACGCTGGTCGCCGCCGGCCAGTGCACCAAGGTGGACCCGGCCGCCGACCCGGCCGTCGCCGGGCTGCTCGGCTGCGGCGTGATGGCGGGCATCGGCGCCGCGATCAACACCGGCAACGTCGGCCGCGGCGACACGGTCGCGGTGATCGGCTGCGGCGGCGTCGGCGGCGCGGCCGTGCTGGGCTCGCGGCTGGCCGGCGCGTCGAAGATCATCGCGGTGGACATCGACGACCGCAAGCTCGCCACCGCCGAGAAGCTCGGCGCCACCCACACCGTCAACTCCAGGAACGCCGACCCCGTCGAGGCGATCCGCGAGCTGACCGGCGGCCACGGCGCGGACGTCGTGGTCGAGGCGGTCGGCCGCCCGGAGACCTACCGGCAGGCCTTCTACGCCCGCGACCTGGCCGGCACCGTCGTCCTGGTCGGCGTGCCGACGCCGGAGATGAAGCTGGAGCTCCCGCTGCTCGACGTGTTCGGGCGCGGCGGCGCGCTGAAGTCCTCCTGGTACGGCGACTGCCTGCCCTCCCGGGACTTCCCGATGCTGATCGACCTCTACCTCCAGGACCGCCTGGACCTCGGCGCCTTCGTCAGCGAGACGATCGGCCTGGACGCGGTGGAGCAGGCGTTCGAGCGCATGTACCACGGCGACGTGCTCCGTTCGGTGGTGGTCCTGTGAGCACCGGGTCCGTCCGCGTCGAGCGGCTCGTCACCGCCGGGACCTTCGACCTCGACGGCGGCAGCTGGGAGGTGGAGAACAACGTCTGGATCGTCGGCGACGACACCGAGGCCGTGGTGATCGACGCGGCCCACGACGCCGCCGCGATCGAGGCGGCGCTCGCCGGGCGCCGGCTGCTCGCCGTCGTCTCCACCCACGCGCACAACGACCACATCGACGCCGCCCCGGAGCTGGCCGCCCGCACCGGGGCGCCGGTGCTGCTCCACCCGGACGACCTGCCGCTGTGGAAGCTGACCCACCCGGACCGCCTCCCGGACGGCGAACTCGCCGACGGGCAGCGGATCGAGGTCGCCGGCACCGCGCTGACCGTCCTGCACACGCCCGGCCACGCCCCGGGCGCGGTCTGCCTGTACGCCCCGGACCTCGGCACGGTGTTCACCGGCGACACCCTCTTCCACGGCGGCCCGGGCGCGACCGGCCGCTCCTTCTCGCACTTCCCGACCATCATCGACTCCATCCGCGACCGGCTGCTCACCCTGCCGGCCGACACGGTGGTGCGCACCGGCCACGGCGACCCGACCAGCATCGGCGCCGAGGCCCCCGCCCTCCCGGACTGGATCGCCCGCGGTCACTGACCGCGCGGGAGGCGACCCGGGCCCGGCGGCCGTCCGCCGGGCCCGGGCACGTACGATCGCGGGCATGGCCCATGACCCGCGCGCGCTCGACGACGCCTTCCTCGCCTTCTGGCGGGAGCGGCACATCTCCACCCTGACCACCCGGCGGCCGGACGGGTCGCCGCACGTGGTGCCGGTGGGGGTGACGTTCGAGCCGGAACGCGGGGTGGCCCGGGTGATCAGCAGCCGCACCAGCCGCAAGGTGCGCAACGTGCTGGCGGCCGGTGCGGCCGGGCAGCGGGTGGCGGTCTGCCAGGTGGACCGGGCGCGCTGGTCCACGCTGGAGGGCGTGGCGGTGGTCCTGGACGCGCCGGAGGCGGTGGCCGACGCGGAGCGGCGCTACACCGAGCGCTACCGCGAGCCCCGGGTGAACCCGGACCGGGTGGTCATCGAGATCACCGTCGACCGGGTGCTCGGGCGCGCGTAGCGGGTGAACGGCGTTCCGTTTATCCGGCGTTGATCGTCACGTCCTACCGTCGGGGCATGAACGAGGGAACGACGGGGGACCGGGGCGTGCGGGCCCCGGCCGAGGGCGGCCGGATGACGGCCGAGGACACGGACCGCTTCCGGGTGCTGCTGGCCCGGCTGGAGGACTCGCTGGCGGCCGACCGCCGCACCGCGACGGTGCCGGGCCGTGAGGGATGAGCGCCGCCCGGCCGCGCGCGTCGCGGTGCTGCCGCTGTGGCAGCGCGGCGCGCGGACGGGCGACTCCGGCCGGAGTGCCGCGGCCGGCGGGCTACTTGGCGAAGCGCACCTCGGGGAAGGCGCGCGACGGCCGGTCGAGCAGCGGGGCCGGGCGGCCGAGCAGGTGCCGGTCGAAGAACGCGCCCAGGTAGGCGCGGGTGGCGGCCAGTGCGCGGTTCCCGGTGATGGTGCCGAAGCTCTCCCGGTAGGTGTCCGGCGGCAGTTGGTCACGCAGGCCGAGGTCGTCGATGATCCACTGCTCGTCGGAGAACGACAGGTGCCCGGCGGTGGGCAGGTCCACCCAGTAGCGGGGGCCGGTGAACCGCTTCCAGTTGTCCTCCCAGTTCTGGGTGGCCTCCGGTGAGGCGCCGACCCCGGCGCTGAACAGCAGGGCCGGGCGCCCGGAGTCGTCACCGGCCGGGATCCAGATGCTGCCGTCCAGGTCGGCGGCGGCCTTGATCCGCGGGTCCTCGCGCATCGCCTCCAGGGCGGCCGCCCCGCCGAGCGAGTGTCCGGCGGCGCCGATCCGCGAGGGGTCCACGCTCAGCCCGCGGACCGGGCCGCCGCGGCCGGGGGCGGTCAGCCGGTCGAGCACGAAGCGCAGGTCGGCGGCCCGGGCGCGGGAGGACTTCGCGCCGAACTCGGGGTCCGTCCCCTCCAGCCCGCAGGCCAGGCAGGACTCGATGCGGCCGCCGGGGAACTCCACCGAGGTCTCGTAGGTGGAGTCGACGGCGGCCACCGCGTAGCCCCGGGCGGCGAACTCCTCGCCGAGGGCGGTGAGCGTGGTGCGGCTCATGCCGAAGCCGGGGGAGAGCAGGATCAACGGGTGGCGGCCGGGGGCCGGCCGGGCGTCGGCCACGGCGTTGGCCCGCAGCGTGGCGGGCTCGTCCAGGCCGTACAGGGCGCGGGACAACTTCGGTGATATGTACGGCGCGTGGGCGCCGCGGGGCGAGCTCGCCGGGTACCAGAAGGTGACCATCAGCTCGCGGCTCGCGGTGTCCGGACGCCAGGGGTCGGGCCGGCTCGGGTCGACCAGCCGGGCGGAGGACGTGCCGACCGGCCGGTGCGCGGTCGGTGCGGGAACGCGGGGCCCGGCCGTGGCCGTGGCTGTGGTGCTGGTGCTGGTGCTGGTGCTGGTGCCGGCCGCGCCCTCCCCGGTGGCGCCGGTCGCGGCGGTGGCCGGACCGGCCAGGGCCAGGACCAGGGTGGTGGACACGATCGTCAGGGCGGCGCAGTGCCACCGTCGGTTCTTCGACATGACGCCACGTTAGGTTCGCCGTGCTCCCCGGCACGTCGCTCCGCCGGTGGAGCACCGCTACGCCGCGAGGGGGAGCCGGCCCGGCCGCCGGAACGCCGTCGGACCGGGGGCCGGCTCCACCTGAGGGTGTGTGCGCGGTCGTTCAGCAGTCGCAGCCGCAGCTGCAGTCGCCGCAGTCGCAGCAGCCGCTGCAGCAGTCGGAGCCGTCCCCGCAGCACTGGCAGGCGTCGCAGCAGTTGCCGCAGTCGCAGCAGTCGTGCCGGGCGCAGAACCCCTCGCGGCGCTCGCCGCTGAACGGGTGGTCGTGCTCGCAGCAGAGCAGCTGGCAGGTGCAGCCCAGCAGCGCCCACATCGCGCAACCGGCCAGCAGGTTGCGGCGGTTCGGCGGCGGCGCCCCGGGCGGGGTGAAGCCGGGACCCTGCGGGACCCAGGGCGGCACCGGCGCACCGGGGCCCTGCGGCGGTGCCTGGCCGGGGTCGTGCCGCGGCGGCGCCTGGTACGGGTTTCCGGCGAGCGGGGTGCCGCCGTCGTGCTCGGCCCCGACCCGGCAGGCGGTGTGGCCGGGCCGGCCGAAGACCCGCTCGACGGCGCGCTCGGTCTCGTGCGCGAGCAGGACGTGCACCAGGGCGCGGTCGGCCAGTTCGACGTCCCGCAGGGCGAGCCGGATGCCGTGCACGGCGTCGCGGCAGAGCCGCTCGGCCTCGGCGCGGTCGGTGCCGGTTGCGGTGAGCGGGTTCCAGGCGCCGCTCGCGGCGTCCGCCTCCTGGTCCTCGGCGGCGTCCAGCAGGTGCGCGAGGCGTCCGAACAGCCGCCCCGCCTCGGCCAGCGGCGCGGCGTTCCCGGGCCGGCCGGCCAGCGTGGCGGTGTGCGCGAACGCGGCGGCGGTGGCGGTCTCGGTGGGCTCGGTGACCAGCAGCACCGACCCGCCGGCGGGCAGCGCGCGCTCCAGCCCGCCCTGCCGGGCGGCCGCGTCCAGCAGGACGGCGGTGTCGAAGCCGACCACCGAGGCGACGCCGGCGCTCTTGCGGTCCCAGCGCCGGGTGACCGCCCGGGCGCCCGCCGCCACGGACCGCCGGGCGAAGACGCCGTCCCGGTCCTCGACGTGGTCGCGGATCTTCACCGAGGCGAGCGCCAGCGAGACGGCCGCGGCCAGCCGGGCGCCCTCGCCCCGGGCGACGGAGGCGGTGCGCATGCCGCGCAGCGGGCACGGCCCGGCGGTCCGCCGTCCGGCGCCCTCACCGGCGGTGGCCTGGGCCTCGACCAGCACCGAGACGATCAGCCCGTCGTAGTTGGTGGCGGTGCGCGCCAACTGCCCGTGGTCGTCCCGCAGGGCGAGGCAGAGCCCGCAGAGGTGGGCCGTCCAACTCGCCTGGAGCCGCTCGGAGAGGCGGTGACGGCACGGTCTGATGATGCCGAACATGTGGTTCCCCCGGTGTTTCGCGTGGGCCGCCAGGGCCCGTGATCGCGCACATCATATGATCGCGAGCCCGCCTGGCCGGAACCCTCGGCATGGCGCGTCCCGCCCCGTCGGGGCCGGCGCCGGCGGGAGGGCGGGGCTGCGCCGAAAGGTCATTCCCGTATCCGGGATAGCATCACGGATATGGGAATGGACACGGCCGCCGACGAACGGCTGGCGGAGCGGCTCGCCGAGTTGCGGGTCGAGCGCGGGTGGACGCTGGAGGAGCTGGCGCGGCGGGCGGACGTCAGCCGCTCGACGCTGTCGCGGGTCGAGCGGGCGGAGGTGAGCCCGACGGCGGCGCTGCTCGGGCGGCTCTGCGCCGTGTACGGGCGGAGCATGTCGCGGCTGCTCGCCGAGGTGGAGGCGGCGCCGGCGTGGCTGGTGCGGGCCGCGGACCAGCGGGTGTGGCGGGACGAGGCGACCGGGTTCGTGCGGCGCTCCGTCTCGCCGCCGCACGGCTCGCTGCGCGCCGAGGTGATCGAGGGGCGGCTGCCGGCCGGCGGCGACATCGCCTACGACAAGCCCTGCGACACCGGCCGGGAGCACCACCTGTGGCTGCTGGAGGGCCGGTTGGCGCTCACCGTCGACGGCGCCGAGGAACTGCTGGAGGCCGGCGACTGCCTGCGGTTCGTCCCCGGGACCACCCGCTTCCGCTGCCCCGGCCCGGACGGGGCCCGGTACGCGCTGGTGGTGGTCGAGCCGTGAGCGCGACCGGCGCGATACCGGCGCCCCCCGTCAAGGAGAAGTTCGACGCGGCCGGGCGGCGGGTGCTGCTGGTCTGCGTCGCGGGCGGCTTCACCACCCTCATCGACCAGTCGGTGCTCAACACCTCGATCCCGGCGCTGCGCGAGTCGCTGCACGCCCAGCCCGCGCACCTGCAGTGGATCGTGGCCGGCTACTCGCTCGCCTTCGGGCTGGCCCTGATCCCCGGCGGGCGGCTCGGCGACGTCCGGGGCCGCAAGTGGTTCTTCGTCGGCGGCCTCGCCCTGTTCACCGTCGTCAGCCTGCTCTCCGCGACCGCCACCGAGCCGTGGCTGCTGGTCGCCTCCCGGCTGCTCCAGGGCGCCGGGGCCGGGCTGGTGAACTCCCAGATGATCGGCACCCTCCAGGACGTCTTCCAGGGCCAGCTGCGGGCCCGGGCGCTCGGGATGTACGCGGTCACCGGCGGCCTCGCCTTCGCCCTCGGGCCGCCGGTCGGCGGGGCCGTGCTCGCCGCCGTCGGGCCGGAGCACGGCTGGCGGCTGACCTTCCTGCTCAACGTCCCCTTCGGCCTCGCCACGGTGCTGCTGGCGGCCCGCCACCTGCCGCGCCCGCGCCCCAGCAGCCGGCACGCCGACCTCGACCTGGTCGGGCTGCTGCTGGTCGCCGCGCTGACCCTGGTGCTGATGCTGCCGTTCGTCCAGCCGCCCGGCTGGGCGGGCGGGCTCGGCTTCGCCGCCGCCGCGGTCGTGCTGCTGGGCGCGCTGGCCGGGTGGCAGCGCCGCTACGCCAGGGCCGGACGCCACCCGCTGATCCACCCGGCGTTGACCCGCTCGGCGCCGTACGCGCTGGGGACGGCGGTGGCGATGGCCCAGTTCGGCTCCTCGCTGGCCGCCGGGCTGGTGCTGACCATGTTCCTTCAGGACGGGCTCGGCCTGTCGCCGCTCGGCGCGGCGCTGGTGGCGCTGCCCTCGGCGGTCGCGATGGGCTTCGCCTCGGCGTTCTCCTGGCGGGTGGTGCAGCGCTTCGGCCGGCGGACCGTCACGGCGGGCATGACCGGTTCGGCGCTGGTGATGCTGGCCGGCGGCCTGCTCGCGCTGCGGGCACCGGCCGGCACGCTGCCCTGGTTGCTCGCGCTGCTCCAGCTGCTGGGCGGCGCCTCGATCGGACTGATGGGGGCGCCCAACCAGGCCTTCGTCCTGCGCCACGCGCCGGCCGAGGCGGCCGGGGTGAGCGGGGCGATCCTGCAGATGGCGCAGCGGATCGCGGCGGCGGTCGGCGTCTCGGCGCTCTCCGGCGTCTATCTGCGGGCGACCGGCGGGGGCGGCAGGCACCGGGAGGCCTACGCCTGGGCGAGCGGCGTCTGCGCGGCCCTGGCCGCCCTCGCGGTGCTGGCCTCGGTGCTGGCGGGCCGGGCGACGGCGCGCGCGGAGGCGGCCGCGGCGGCCGGGGCACCGGGCGCGCCGGCGCCCGGCCCGGTCCGGGAGGGGACCCCGGCGTCCGGTTGAGCGGTGGGCGAACGCCGGGTCCGTGGACGCGGTGCCCGGCCTACCGTGGTCGGCATGACCGAACATCGGACGGTGGAACTGCCGGGCCTCACCCTCGCCTACCGGGAGAGCGGCCCGGCCGACGGCCCGCCGCTGGTCCTGCTGCACGCGCTCGGCGAGCGGGCCGCCGACTGGGAGCCGGTGCTCCCCGCGCTCGCCCCACGGCACCGCGTGCTGGCTCTCGATCTGCGCGGCCACGGCGACAGCGACCGCCCCGGCCACTACGCCCTGGAGGCGATGCGCGACGACGTGCTCGCCTTCCTGGACGCGCTCGGGCTGCCCCGGGCCGACCTGGTCGGCCACTCCATGGGCGGCGCCGTCGCCTACCTGGTCGCCCAGGAGCAGCCCGGGCGGATCGGGCGGCTGGTGCTGGAGGACGTCCCCGCCCCGCGCCCGCGCCCGGCGAGCCCGGTGGCCGACGCCCCCGACGGACCGGTGGACTTCGACTGGGCGGCGGTCCGGGCGGTCAAGGGGCAGATCGACCGGCCCGACCCGCGCTGGCTGGAGCGGATGGCCGCGATCACCGCGCCCACCCTGCTGGTGGCCGGCGGCGCGGCCGGCCACGTCCCGCAGGCCGGACCGGCCGAGCTGGCCGGGCTGATCGCGGACTGCCGGCTGGTGACCATCGAGGCCGGGCACCTGGTGCACCTGGCCCGGCCGGCCGAGTTCGTCGCGGCGGTGGCGCCGTTCCTGGACCCGGCCGGCCGTGACGACCGGGCGGCTTGATCAGACGCCGTGCTCGGCCGGGAGTCGGCCCGAGCGGATGGCCGCCACCAGATCGGCGTGGTCGGCCTCGGTGCGGTCCGCGTAGGCCACCGCGAACGACGCCAGCGCCTCGTCCAGCGCCTCGTTCTTGCCGCAGTAGCCGGTGATCACCCCCGGGTCGGCGGTGTGCGCGTGGGCGCGGGCGAGCAGCGCACCGGTGATCCGGGCGTAGTCGTCGAGCTGCGCGGGCAGCAGCGCCGCCGGGTCCACGCTGCCCTTGCGGTTGCGGAACTGCCGCACCTGGTAGGGGAGTCCGTCCACCGTCGTCCAGCCGAGCAGGGTGTCGCTGACCACCTGCATCCGCTTCTGGCCGAGCACCACCCGGCGGCCCTCGTGGCTGTCCGGCGCGGTCACCGGATAGCCGGCCCGGGCCAGGTACGGCAGCAGCACCGACGGGCGGGCCTCCTTCACCTGGAGCACCAGCGGCTGCTCCCGGTGGTCGGTCAGCAGCACGACGTAGGAGCGGGTGCCGACGCTGCCGGTGCCCACCACCCGGAACGCCACGTCCTGCACCCGGTGGCGGGAGAGCAGCGGGTGCAGCTCGGCCGGAACCGTGCGCACGTACGGGCCGAGCGCGGCGGCCACCGCCGCGGCGGTGTCGTCCGGCACCTCGCTGAGCACCGGGGGCGCCGCGGTGAACCGCCAACCGCCCTCCTCGGTGCGGACGGTGGACTTGGCGGCGAAGCGCGCGCTGGTGTTGCCGAGCGCCTTGGCGGCCACCTTCTCCAGCACCCCGGCGAGGTCGTGCGCCTGGGCGAAGGAGACCAGCTGCTCGTCCGCGACGGCGTTCCAGGCGTCCAGCGCCGACAGCTTGGCCAGCGCGCGCATGGTGCGGCGGTAGGCCCCGGCCGCGTCGAAGGCGGCCCGACGGGCGGTGTCCTCGTCCGCGCCGACCTCCCGGCCGGCCAGCACCAGGCTCGCGGCGAGACGCTTGAGGTCCCACTCCCACGGGCCGGGCACGGTCTCGTCGAAGTCGTTGATGTCCATCACCAGCCGCCCGCGGGCGTCGCCGTACAGGCCGAAGTTGGCCGCGTGCGCGTCGCCGCACAGCTGGGCCACGGTGCCGCTGGTCGGGGTGGCGGCGAGGTCGGCGGCCATCAGACCGGCCGAGCCGCGCAGGAAGGCGAACGGGGTGGCGGCCATCCGGCCGAGCCGGATCGGCACCAGCTCGGCGAGCCGGCCCGCGTTGGAGGCCTCGATCGCCTCGACGGCGGTCGGGCGGTCGGTGGCCGGGGCGAACTCGGCGTGCCCCTCGCGCGGGCTGCGGGCGCGCAGGGCCTTGCCGCGCGCCCGGGCACCGCCGTCCTGGCCCGGCGCGAAGCCCTCGACCGTGAACCGCCGCCCGGGCCCGCGCCCGGCCCCCGCCGCGTCCGCCGGTATCCCGGACCCGATCACCATCTCGGTCAGCTGCGTCACTGCGCCCCGCCCTGTTCTGAGTCGTTCCCGCCCGCGACCGGCGCGGACCCGGCCGCGTACGGGCCGGCCAGCAGGCTACCGGGCCGCCCGCGCGGCCTTTCGGCAGGGAGGGACGCCGGAGGGCCGGCAACGGTTCCGGGGGTGGGGCGCGTCCTGCGGATCGGGCCGGTCGGGGGTGCGGCGCGGGCCGTGCGGCGGGGCGTCTCGCGGCCGCCGGGCCGGCGGGCCGGGGCGCCGTGCCCCGGCCCGGCACGGCACGCCCGCCCCGGCCCGGTCCACGGGACACGCCCTACGATGCGACGGTGAAGGATCTTCGGGGGCGGTGGGCGGTCCGGGGCCCGGCCGCGGTGGCCGCCGGGCTGACGGTGGCGGCGGGGCTCGGGGTGCGCGCGGTGGCCGGCGGCGACGCCGGCCAAGTACGCGGGCGACGCGCTCTACACGGTGCTGCTGTACGCGCTCGTGCTGCTGGTGGCGCCGCGCCTGCGGCCGTGGGCGGCGGCCGCCCGGGCCGCCGGGCTGAGCTGGGCGGTCGAGCTGTTCCAGCTCACCGGCGTCCCCGACGACCTCGCCCGGTACAGCGCGCTCGCCCGGCTGGTGCTCGGCTCCACCTTCAACCCGCCGGACCTGCTCTGGTACCTGGCCGGCGCCGCGTCGGCCGCCCTGGCGCACCTGGGTGCGTCGGCGGCCCGGCGGCGCCCGGCTGCCTGACGGGGCGTCAGAGCGGCATCAGCTCGGGCCGCTTGGCCTCGACGTGGTCGCCGGAGGACTCGCCGCGCAGCCGGCGGCCGACCCACGGCAGCAGGTACTCGCGGGCCCACTGGAGGTTCTCCCGGCGCTGCTCGGCGGGGGAGAGCACCGGGACGGCCGGCCACGGCGCCTCCGGGTCCTGCTCGGTGCGCAGGCCCAGCGCGCGGGCGGCCAGCAGGGCGACCCGCTGGTGGCCCTCGGGGGAGAGGTGCAGCCGGTCCTCGCTCCAGGCGCGGCGGTCCTGGACCGCCCGCAGCGACCACAGGTCGGCCACCTGGCAGCCGTGCCGGTCGGCGACGGCCCGCATGTGGCCGTTGTAGGTGGCGATCTTGCCGCGCAGGTGCTTGAGCAGCGGCACGCCGCGGGTGTCGAAGCCGGTGCAGATCAGCACCGTGCCCGCCGAGTCGGCGAGTTGGGTGACGGCCGCCTCGAAGCGCTCGGCGACCTCGTCCGGGTCGCTGCCGGGGCGCAGGATGTCGTTGCCGCCGGCGCAGAAGGTGACCAGGTCCGGCTGGATGCGGCGGACCTGCGGCACCTGCTCGGCCACGATCTGGTCCAGCAGCCGGCCGCGCACCGCGAGGTTCGCGTACCGGAAGCCGCCCGGCGGCCGGCCCGCGGCGAGCAGCACCGCCAGCCGGTCGGCCCAGCCGGTGAAGGCGCCGTCGGCCGCGGGGTCGTTCAGCCCCTCGGTGAAGCTGTCCCCGAGGGCGACGTAGGAATCGAGGTCAAGAGTCTCCTGGAGGTTCGGCATGACAGAGATAGTTCACTGTCTGAAGTGACCTACGCCACCGTAGGTGCCCGGTTGCGGTACGTGAGATCGGCCACGTGCGGTTCCGCGCCCCCGTGCGCCGGGTGACTGCGCCGTCCGGCCGTCCGGCAGGGGTGTGCGAACGGTCCTGCCGGGGCAGCCGCCCTCTGGGCCGGGACGCCGGGAACGGCCGCCGCCCGCGCCCGCTCCGAAGCCCCGTCCCGAAGTCCCTTCCCGATGGCGGAGGTCGCCGCATGTCCCACCGATTCCCGGAGCGCACCGCGAGGCCGCGGCGCTACCTCATGTGCCGTCCGACGTACTTCACCGTCGAGTACGCGATCAACCCGTGGATGGACCCCTCGAAACCGACCGACACCACGCTCGCCGTCCGCCAGTGGGAGCGGCTGCGCGCGCTGTACGAGGAGCTCGGCCACACCGTCGAGCTGATCGAGCCGGTGCCCGGCCTGCCGGACATGGTGTACACGGCCAACGGCGCGACCGTGCTCGACGGCCGGGTGCTGGTGGCGACCTTCCGGTACGCCGAGCGGGCCGCCGAGTCCGACGCCCACCACGCCTGGTTCCGGGCCGGCGGCTACCGCGAGGTGCGGCGCGCCGAGCACGTCAACGAGGGCGAGGGCGATCACCTGCTGGTCGGCCGCCGGGTGCTGGCCGGCTCGGGCTTCCGCACCGACCCGGCCGCCCACACCGAGGCCCGGGCCGTGTTCGGCCTGCCGGTGCTCGGCCTCGAACTGGTGGACCCCCGCTTCTACCACCTGGACACCGCGCTGGCGGTGCTCGCGGACGACCACGTCATGTACTACCCGCAGGCCTTCACCCCGGACAGCCAGGCGCTGCTGCGCAGCCTCTACCCGGACGCCATCCTCGCCGAGCGGGAGGACGCCGAGGCGTTCGGCCTGAACGCGGTCTCCGACGGGCGCCGGGTGCTGCTCCCGGAAGCGGCGAAGTCCCTGGCCGCGCGGCTGGCCGACGCCGGCTACGAGCCGGTGCCGGTCGACCTCTCCGAGCTCTTCAAGGGCGGCGGCGGCCCCAAGTGCTGCACCCTGGAGCTCCGCCCGGCCTGACGCGCAGCGCTGCCCCGAGCCGGACCGTCCGGCCGCACGGGCGCCGCACGGGGTGCCGGAGCTCAGCCGCCGTCCGTCACCAGGACGACCTCCAGGGTGCGGGGGCCGTGCACGCCCTCGACGCGGTCGAGTTCGATGTCGCTGGTCGCCGAGGGGCCGGAGATCCAGGTCTGCGGGCGGCCCGGGTAGAGGCGCGGGAGGGCGAGCGGGACCGAGGCGACCACCTGCTCGGGCGCGCGGACCACGCAGACGTGGTGGTCGGGGACGAGCGTCAGCAGCCGGCGGCCCTGGGCCGGACCGGCGTCCAGGACCAGGGTGCCGGTCTCGGCGATCGCGAGGGCGCAGCCGGTGAGCACGCTGTCGACGGTGTCCAGACGGGCGGCGGTGAGCGGGCCCTCGGGCCCGTCGTCCGGGAGCGCGCGGGCCCGGGTGACGGCGAGCCACTCCGGCGGCAGTCCGGGCGGGACGGCCACGGTCCGGGCGCCGCGGGCCTCGAACAGGGCGGCGAGCAGCAGCGGCAGCCGGTCGGCGGTGCAGCGGTGGACCAGGGCGCGGTAGTCGGCGAGGTGGTGCTCCAGCAGGTCGAGCAGCGCGCCGGGGTCGTCGGCGGGCACGTGGCTGCGCAGGTAGTCGCGCGGCACGGGCTCCTCCTGCGGCGCGCGGGTGCGCAGCGCGGCGCGGATCCGGGCGAGCACCAGGTCGCGCGAGCCGGTGGAGGGTGTCGGGCGGCCGCTCACGGGCGGTTCCTCCGCCACCAGTCGCGGAACGGTTCGGCGGGGACGGCCGGCAGCTCCCGGGTGTCGGTCCAGGCCCGGCCGGGGCCGGGCAGGCGGCGCGGGTGGAGCCGCCGGGTGCGGGCGGCGGCCCGTTCGGCGGCCCGCAGCAGGGCGGGGCGGTCGAGGACGTAGCCGGCGGCGGCCATCGCGGCGCGTTCCAGCCGGTGGCCGCGCTGCCCGGCGACCCGCTCGCGCAGGTGGACCAGCACCTCGGGGATGTCGATGGCCACCGGGCAGACCTCGTAGCAGGCCCCGCAGAGCGAGGAGGCGAACGGCAGCGAGGCGTCCAAGGGGGTGGTGGTGCCGCGCAGTTGGGGGGTGAGGACGGCGCCGATCGGCCCAGGGTAGACCGAGCCGTAGGCGTGTCCGCCGGCCCGCTCGTAGACCGGGCAGACGTTGAGGCAGGCCGAGCAGCGGATGCAGCGCAGCGTCTGGCGGCCGACCTGGTCGGCGAGCGCGTCGGTGCGGCCGTTGTCGAGCAGCACCAGGTGGAACTCCTCGGGTCCGTCGCCGTGCGGGCCGTCGGCGTGGGTGCCGGTCCAGAGCGAGGTGTAGGGGTTCATCCGTTCGGCGGTGGAGGAGCGGGGCAGCAGTTGCAGGAAGATCTCCAGGTCCTGCCAGGTGGGCAGCACCTTCTCGATGCCGACCACCGAGATCAGGGTGCGCGGGAGGGTCAGGCACATCCGTCCGTTGCCCTCCGATTCGACGACCACCAGGGTGCCGGTCTCGGCGATCATGAAGTTGGCGCCGGAGACCGCGACCCGGGCCCGCAGGAACTTCTCCCGCAGGTGCAGCCGGGCCGCCTCGGCGAGTTCGCCGGGCGCGTCGGTGAGCCCCTCGGGGGCCGGGCGGCCCCAGTCGGCCATCCGCCGGGCGAAGATCTCCCGGATCTCACCGCGGTTGCGGTGGATCGCCGGGACGAGCAGGTGGGAGGGCCGGTCGTCGCCCAACTGGACGATCAGCTCGGCGAGATCGGTCTCGTAGGCGCGGATGCCGGCCTCGGCCAGCGCCTCGTTGAGCCCGATCTCCTGGGTGGCCATGGACTTGACCTTGACCACCTCGTTCTCGCCGGTGGCGCGGACCAGGCCGGTGACGATCCGGTTGGCCTCGGCGGCGTCGGCGGCCCAGTGCACGGTGCCGCCCGCGGCGGTCACCTTCTCCTCCACCTGCAAAAGGTAGCGGTCGAGTTGCAGCAGAGTGCGGTCCTTGACCGCCTTGCCGGCGGCGCGCAGCTGCGCCCAGTCGGCGAGTTCCGCGACGGCGCGGGCCCGCTTCTCCCGGATGGTGCGGGTGGCGTGCCGCAGGTTGCCGCGCAGCCGTTCGTCCCGGACGGCCCCGGCGGCGGCCTGCGGGAAGGGCACCTCGGGGGAGACCCCGGGCGGGAAGGCGGGCATGCCGAGGAAGGTCCCGCTCACGGCGCCGCCCGCCAGGGCTCGGCCTCGGTGCTGGCGAGGATCTCGGCGAGGTGCAGCGGGCGCAGCGGCGCGCCCTGCCGGCGCAGGGTGCCGCCGAGGTGCAGCAGACAGGAGTTGTCGCCGCCGCACAGCACCTCGGCGCCGGTGGCCACGGCGTCGGCGGTCTTGTCGGCGGCCATCGCGGCCGAGACCGCCGGGTTCTTCACGGCGAAGGTGCCCCCGAAGCCGCAGCACTCCTCCGCGCCGGGCAGGTCGACCAGCTCCAGTCCGCGCACGGCGCGCAGCAGCCGCAGCGGGCGGTCTCCGAGGCGGAGCAGCCGCAGGCCGTGGCAGGAGGGGTGGTAGGTGACGGTGTGCGGGAACCACGCGCCGACGTCCTCGACGCCCAGCACATCGGTGAGGAACTCGGCCAGTTCGTGCACCCGGGGCGTCAATGCGGCGACGTCGGAGGCGAGTGCGCCGCCGGCCCGGGCGGCGATCCGGGGGTGGGCGTCGCGCACCATGGCCACGCAGGAGCCGGACGGCGCCACCACGTGGTCGTACCCGGCGAAGGCCTGCACAGTGCGGCGGACCAGCGGTTCGCAGGCCCGCGCGTAGCCGCTGTTGTACTGCGGCTGGCCGCAGCAGGTCTGCGCGGGCGGGAAGTCGACCTCGACGCCCAGGCGTTCCAGCAGCCGGACGGTGGCGATCGCGGTGGACGGCAGCAGCGCGTCGTTGACGCAGGTGGCGAACAACGCGACGCGCAAGGGTCCTCCCGAGCCCGGGGTGCGAGGTGCCGGAGCGGTCCGGCACGCCGGTGATCGTACCGAGCCGCCGCTCCGGACGGCGGCGCACCACGCCGGGCGCGCCGCCCCGGACACCGGTGTCCGGGGCGGCGGCGTCGGCCCGCCGGGGGCCGCCGGGTCAGGCGTCCCGGCCGAGCCAGAGGTCCGGGCCGAACACCTCGTAGTGGATGTCGGCGGCCGGGACGCCGGCCGCGAGGAGCTGGCCGCGGACGGCGCGCAGGAACGGCAGCGGGCCGCAGAGGTAGGCGGTGGTGCCCGCCGGGACCTCGACCGAGGCCAGGTCGACCAGGCCGGTGCGGTCGGCCGGCCAGTCGCCGAGCGGGCGCTCGTAGAAGACGTGGGTGGTGGCGTTCGGCAGCTCGGCGGTCAGCCGGGCGAGGTCGGCGCGGAACGCGTGCGACAGCTGGTCCCGGTCGCCGTGCACGGTGACGACCCGGCGGGCCGAGCCGGTGGCGGCGAGGTGGGCGAGCATCGCGGTCATCGGCGTGTTGCCGATGCCGGCCGAGGCGAGCAGCACCGGACCGTCGCCCTCGGCGAGCGCGACGTCGCCGAACGGCGGGGCGATGTCGAGGACGTCGCCGGCCTTCAGGGTGGCGTGCAGGTGGTTGGAGACCTCGCCCTCGGGGCCGCCCGCGATCTCGGCGGTGGCGCGCTTCACGCTGAACTGGAGCGCGCCGGCCGGGGCGCCGGAGAGGCTGTACTGGCGGATCTGCCGGGCGCCGTCCGGGAGTTCGGCGCGCACCGAGACGTACTGGCCGGGCTTGGCCGACGGCAGCGGCCTGCCGTCGGCCGGGCGGACCAGGTAGCTGGTCACGTCGTCGGTCTCCTGGTGGCGGGCCACCACGGTGTACGGGCGCCACAGGTCGTCCGGGTCGGTGCCCTGGGCGGCGGCGGCCTCGTCGCGCAGCCGGCCCTCGACGGCGATGAGCGCGTTGGCCATCAGCCAGTAGACCTCGTCCCAGGCGGCCGCGACCTCGGGGGTGACGGCCTCGCCGAGCACCTCGACGATGGCGGCGAACAGGTGCTCGTGGACGATCTTGTACTGGTCGTCGGTGATGCCGACCGAGACGTGCTTGTGGGCGATGCGGGCGAGCAGCGCGTCCGGACGGCTGTCCGGGGTGGCGAGCAGGGCGGTCGCGAAGGCGGCTATCGAGCCGGCGAGCGCCTGGCGCTGGCTGCCGTTGGCCTGGTTGCCCCGGTTGAACAGGTCGCGCAGCAGCTCCGGGTGGGCGGCGAACATCTTGTCGTAGAAGAGCGGCGTGATGTCGCCGATCGCACCGCCCACGACGGGCAGGGTGGCTTCGACGACCTCGGCGGACTTGGCGGACAGCATCGGAGGCGCTCCAAACTGGAATTTGAGAGTCGTATTTTCGGCCGTGCGGATGCGCGGACCGGCGTGGGGAGGTGAAAGCGGTGCGACGGTGGGGCCGTGCGGTGGGGAACTGCGGTGCTGCGGTGGGTCGTCGGGGTGTGCCGGAGTGCGTCAGCCGGTGAGGCCGGCGACGGGTTCGGGCCTCGCGGTGAGGCCCGGTCCCGGGGTGGGGCCGGTGAGGCCCGGTCTCGGGGTGAGGCCGAGCAGGACGGGTCCGGTCGGCGCGGTCACCAGATCGCCGATCGAGAGCGGGTCGAGGGTGGCGAAGAACGCCTCCTGCGCGCTGCGCAGGATCCCGCGCAGCCGGCAGGCCGACCGCAGGGGGCACGGTGGTTCGTCCTCGCAGCCGACCACATCGCCCGTCCCCTCCAGTTCGCGCAGCAGCAGCCCGAGCGATCCGGTGCGGCCGGGCGTGGTGAGGGACAGGCCCCCACCGCGACCGCGCCGCGCCGACACCACGCCGAGGTGCTGCAGCCGGCTGACCACCTTGGCGGCGTGGGTGTACGGCACGCCGACCGCCTCGGCCACCTCACGGGTGGTCGGGTTGGCCTCCTCGTCGAGGACGGCCAGCCGCATGGCGATGCGGAGGGCGATGTCGGTGCTCTTGGTCAGCCTCACGTTCGAAAGGCTAAAGAATGCGACTCCAGGACTCCAATTTCTTGCACGGGCACGGATCGGAGTCGGACCGTTACGTGTCGCAGCGGTCGGGAAGACTGTCCGGTGGACACCTCAACTGCTTTACTGTCCGAGCTCGTTCGCCGGAAGGCGACCCGAGAGGATGGGGGACGTCATGGACAGTGGTGCCCAGCCGCCACCTCCGCCACAGGAACCGCAGCCTTCGCCGCCGCAGAAGTCCGTCCCGTCGTCGCCGGAGGCCGCGCCGCCGCCGTCCGCCGGGCCGCAGTGGGGCGCCATCCCGCTCGGGCCGGTCCGCCCGGGGCCGGTCCACCCGGGGCCGCCGCCCGTCGTCCCGTCCCCGGCCACCCCGTCCCCGGCCACCC